>DQLO01000403.1 GCA_015660155.1 Verrucomicrobiota bacterium | reverse complement strand
GGCGGTTCATAAAAATGAGCATCGCAATTGAAAAATGCGTCTTAGCGTCTAATGCTCCACAATATGAAAACCATCCTCTTTCTTTGTCTTACGGGAACGCTTGCGCTTGCCGCGCCAAAAAATCCGCTCGGCAAACTGGAACTGCAACAGGCTAAAAAACGCGCCGAAATGCTGGATATGCACCATGCCGAGCCGCAGCGATTGTTGGCGCGGCAAATCGCCGCTGTCACTGCGCTGCGCCAAAAATACCTGAAAGCCGGCGATGCCCAAAGCGCGGCCGCGGCGGCCAAGGCGTTGGCGGAGCTGCGGCGCAACACGGATTTTCAACCGGTCAAGGTGAAGAAAAAATTATTCGTGGAAACCATCGTGGACGCCAAGCCGGCGGCGGTGAAAATGATGCTTCTCAAACCCGCGCGTTTGGTGGAAACGGAGAATTCCGAAAACGGCCCGTGGGCGCGCGTGCCCAATGCGCTGCTTGGCGCGAGCATTTACGCCACGCCGCGCACGGGTGCCAATGGCATCGCGGATTTTATGGCGACAAAAGTCGGCCAAATTTATCTAGCGCTGAATTACGATTATCAGGGCAACGGCAGTGGCGGCTGGACGGAGGAACGCTGGATGGCGGAGGATTTCATGGCCGCCGGCTGGGCACAGGTGCGCGGGGTGCAAATGGTGGCGTGGAATAATCGGACGTATCCGGTCTTCACGCGCAAAGTGGAGAAGGGCGAAACGTTTCGGCTGCGCTGCAACAAATACGAGCCGCCGTTTGTAATTTTGCTCGATGGTGGAAAAGCGGCACGGTAGGGACGCGCGTAGCGCTTCTTTACCGACCGGCGGGAATGAAGGAACGCAGATCGAGGGTGGTGGCTCTATGCCGAATGATCATCGGTGCGGGAGCATTGCCGGGTTCGGTGGGAAAGGAAAAATTGAGCAGGGCACCGTTGGATGGCTCAAAAAACATTGTTTCCACCACAGTGCTTTCGGCAGTCGCCGCGGGCAACGCGTATGAATAAATCGTTCCGCCGTTGATTGTGCTTCCCTGTTTTTTCCACGGGTTGCTCTTGGGATCGATTTGATAATCCAGCCGCTTCTCCACGGAATCGAGTTGGCGCTTGAGTTGGTCGTTAGTGATGTTGTGCCGCACGGATTCAATGAGCGCCTTGCGTTTGGTGGCGGTTTCTTTGTCGGCGTTATAGTACATACTGCTAAGGGCCTTGTACTGGTCGGTGTAATACACTTTGCGGGAATCGGTTTCGGTCATCGGTTGGCTCATAATATCGCGAAACATTTGGTCGGCTTGCGCGTGTTGGCCGGTGTAGCGCATCACGTAGCCGATGAGTGAGGCGCGGTAGCTTTTGTTGAGCCGCTCGTCGTTCAAAGCGTGGGCGAGAAGGGGCACGGATTTTTCCTTGAGGACGGTGTTGAGATAGTTGAGAGCCTGTTGGTTGAGGCGGCCGTTGTCGGTGACGAGCAGTTCCTGCGCGTGCTTGGCGAAGGTGGCGTCGCGATGGCGGGCGAGGATGGCGTAGAGTTGAGTCTCGTGTTGTGGGTCGCGGGCGGATTCTTCGGTGGGGTTGAGCAGGAGATCGTGGGCGACCTTGAGGGCGAGGTCGGTGTATTGGTCGGGCGCGATTTCCGCCAGAAGGTAATCGAGGAACGCCGCCTCACCGCCGACCTTGGCCATCGCCAGCGAATCGGCGAGCAATTTTTCCGCCACCGTGCCTCCCGTTTGGGCGACCACTTGAAAGAGCCCCATCCGCAGCGTGGGCGGCACAAGATAACCGGTGCTGGGCGAGCCAAGTGAACTGGAATAATAAGTGTACGTGCGCGTGATGGGTTGGGTTTTTTGCGCGTTTTGGTTTTGGCCGTTGATGCGAATTGTGAAGTTCTGGGTATTGCCGCCGAGCCGGTTGTAATTGTAGTTGCGGTTCTGCGTGTAGGTGCGGCCGAAAGAAAGGTCTTCGCCGCTCGCAATGAAATCGCGAATGGCCGGCAGCGCTTTGGGGCCGAGGTCGGTGAGGGTTTCAAAATGATGAACCGCATGGCGCAGCTCGGTGAAGCGCTGTTTGCTGTTGGGATCCAACTTGAGCAATTGCTGCAACACCTCAGCGGGATTCACCTCCACGGTAACCGTTTCGGTGAGGGTGACGACCTCCGGATTATTGGCGGCGGCGCGGGCGCGTTGGGTGGTGGCGCGCAGTTCGCCGGCATTTTCGGCGAGCGTAGTCTCGTTGGCGCGTCGTTCGCTGCCGAGTTTTTGGTCGTAATGACTGGAAGTGAGCAGCCAAGCGCCGAGGGCACCGACGGTCATGGAGAGGCAGATTCCGGTTGCGGCTTTCATAATTTTTCCTTACTTGCGGACGCTCGTCCCGTGACGGGTGGTCAACTCATATTGGACAGTGCGTCGTTCGTTCAGCTTCAAAGCTAACACAAATTTTATCTTTTTGGCATCCACTTTTTCAAACTTGTCATCGGTGGTCAAATCCCAATCGCCGCTGAAGTTGCGGCGGATATCAACCGTCACCGGAATGCTCTTGGAATTTTGCAGCTCGATTTCCCAAGTGGCCTTCGTCGTCCAGCCGGTGACGTTGCCGTTTTTGTCGAAGCGGATGTCTTCTTTTTTCCAGTTCATCAACTTGGGCGCGATGCGGACTTCGGCGTCGTTGCCCAGTTGCATTTCCACTTCCTCGTCGATGGGGATGTACTTCACCGCTGTGCGGCCGACGAAGTTGTAGAGGTTGTCTTTCGTCACCGACCGAAACGCCATCACGCTGCCATCGGGCAAAGGCTCGGTGCCGAGTTTGCTGTCTTTGTCGTTTTTGAATTTATAAAACCGCATCACCGTCGCGCCGTAGCGTTCCTTTTCATATTTGTAATAACTGGTGATCGGCACCTCGGTGACCTTGAAGGAGGGGAGGCGTTTGCTCCAGCCATTGGCGATTGTGTCGCGGCCTTCGACGGTGTAGAGGAAATATTCGCCAATGGCTTCCTTCACGACGGCCTTGGCTTCCTCGCTTTTTTTGGCCAAATCATCAAGGCTCTTGCCTCGGAACCCCGCCCATCGGCCGAGTTTGCGGTTAAAGCCGGGTCCGTTAACCGGCGGCGCGCCGAGGTTGATGGTGGTTTCGCGTTGGGCGAGTTCTGAAATGCGCTCCACCAACCGCACGACGCCAACCATCAAACGAATCTGCGCATCAGGATAATCTTCGCCGCTGCGATTGGTGACGCGGACGTTACCGGCGAAGGTCATTTGGTTTTCCGTCGCGTTGGCTTCGCAAACGTAATTCGCTGCCCACGAAATGCCGCTGGTGAAGTAGCGGATCTCCACCTCCACTTCGCCGGCGATTTCGCTGCTGATATTCCACTCGAGTGTGTTCGTCACACGCGGTGGAAACCGCACATCGAGCACTTCGATTTGGTCGGCCTTTTGCAACGGCCGAAACTCCACGCTCGTGGGGTCAATCAAGGTGTTCGCCCACGAAAACTCCAAGCGGTTGGAACCTTTCTTAAATGTCAGCGTCCGCGTTTCTTTCACGAGCGTGAGGTCCACGCTGTTGTAAATGGTGAGCTGTACCGAGTCACGGCCCGGAAGGCTCGTCACGTTGATGCGGGCGGAAACCAATGTGACCGCCAGCAATCCCACATAAAGCAAAAAACGCATAGCGTGTTGGACGGGAAATTCCCCCGCTTTACTTCACTTGCTGGATTTGCACGCCTCGGTTGCTGCCGCGGCGAAAGGTGTCGTAGCCTTTCCAGTTGCCGCGTTGGATGATGCCGTTTCGGTTTTGCAGGTTTAGCTGGTAGTTAAGGCCTTCTTTTTTGGCGGCGGGTTTGGGGCGGGATTTGCCGGCCGTGGGCCGGGCGTTGCCGAGGGATTTTTTGCCGCGATAAAATGCGTAGCGGTTTTGCTCGTCCCGGGCAATGACAGTGGCCGTGCCGTTGAGGCCGTCGCCGACGAAGATGCCGCGCAGATCGGTTTCGCCTTCCTTGAACGTGCTGTCGCTGCTGCCGATAGCTTTGACGTGCACGCCGGCGACGTATTTTTTGGCGACCATATCGCGGACGTTGGCGCGGATGCGGCCGCTGACGACGTCCTCCTGCACTTCCACTTTAAGCGGCGTGACGAGCACGAGCGCGCTGGTGAAGAGATCGTCACCGCGACAAATGACGAGGTACGCGCCGTCTTTTTCCACGGCGAGTTTGGCGGTCTTTTCCTTGTCGATGTAATCCTTGCCGTCGCCAAGTGCCACGGTGGTTTCGAGCAGCGGCGCGATGCCGGCGAGGCTGACTTGGGTGATCTTGGAAAGATTCTTTTCGCGTAGATAAAGTTTCATCAAATCCACGCGGTACACTTGCAAGTAGGCTTCCTTGATGTTGCGATATTTGAGCGTGAGTTCCACGGGCTTGCCGGGGCGGAAGATGTTGACCTCCTCGAGCTGGATGCGTTTTTCCTCAAAATAATCGATGGCCTGTTTGGCGTCGGGGTACAGTGCCTTCACTTTGGCGTACCACTCGATGGCTTTGGCGGCGTCGCCCTCGGCGTGGTGGATTTGGCCAATAATATATTCCGCAAAATTCTTGTCGCGGCTTTTGCCCTTGGCCACCGGCTCGGCGGCCTTGAGGGCGTCGGGGTGGTTGTGTTTCCAAAAATGGCCGAGCGCGATCATATATTGATAGCCGCCGGCGAACTCACTTTTAGGAAAGCGCTCGGTGAATTGCCCGCAGGTTTTGATGACCAAATCGTATTGCTTCAAATCCAACAACGCGTTGGCCATTGAAAAGGCGGCGTCATCGGCTAGCGGATTTTCCGGATGCAAGGTCATAAAACTTTGCAGCAGACGAATCGTCTCGCGCAACATCGCGATGCGTTCGGGCTTTCGCTCGGCTTGGCGCACGGGTTTGCCGCCGCGCATGATGGCAACGTTGCGTTCCTGCGCAGCGAGCAAATGCGCGGTGGGCGCCTTGAGATAGAGCGCTTGGCTGATGGAAAAAAACATACTGCCGGCCTCGGCGGTGTCCGGGTATTCGCGCCAAAGATCTTCCTGATAATCGATGGAGCCGAGGAACTGCCCTTCGTCCTCGAGCACGGCGCTGACGTTGACGTCGTTGATGAAGCTCGCGTCAATGGTGGCGCGGAAAACCAAAAACGCGCGCTCGAATTCGCCCAAGTCGCGATAGGCGCGGCCGACCACGAGGATTTTATCAAACGGAATTTCCAGCGTCGGATATCGCTCGCGCAGCACCTCGAAGACCTCGATCACTTGCGCGGCGTCGTACCGGCCTTCGCTGGTGTAAATCCACAGCAACATCCGGCACACATCCTGTTCGGCGTAGCCTCGGTTTTTCTTGCGCAACGCCGCGAGATACTTGAGCGCCTCGGCGTAGTTGCCATCGGCAAACGTCAACTGCCCCAGCTTGTAACGCTCCGCGTCGTTGAGCGTGTACACGTCATCTGACGCTTCGTCCGGCGCGAGCACCGTGAGCGTGGCCGCGCTGCCGATGCGCATCCGGCTGGTGTTTACCGCATCGCGGATCACCGTGGGCAACGCCCGATACTCGCCGCTCGCGTAGCCGATCAGTTGATAGCTGAAATCATTCGCCGCGTGGCCGGTTGGGAAATACATCGTGATTTTGTTCCCATCAATTTCGTGATGCTTGTGG
>DQLO01000150.1 GCA_015660155.1 Verrucomicrobiota bacterium | reverse complement strand
TTCACGGCTTCTTCATCGCCGAGGTAGTAGTTTTTGATTGGCTTCAAATCTTCGTCCAGTTCGTACACTAACGGCATGCCGGTGGGGATGTTGAGTTTCAAAATGGCTTCGTCGGAAACGTCGTCGAGATATTTCACCAACGCGCGGAGGCTGTTGCCGTGGGCGGCGATGATGACGCGTTTGCCGGCCTTGATTTCCGGCACGATGGTCTCGTGCCAGTACGGGAGGAAACGGTCAACCGTGTCCGCCAAACATTCGGTGAGCGGCAGCTGGGCCTCGGTGAGATCCGCATAGCGCGCGTCGTGGCCGGGCCAGCGTTCATCGCTTTTTTCCAAAGCGGGCGGCGGGATGTCATAGCTGCGCCGCCAAATGAGCACTTGTTCCTCGCCGTGCTTTTCGGCGGTCTCGGATTTATTGAGGCCCTGCAACGCGCCGTAGTGGCGTTCGTTCAGCCGCCAATCGCGCCGCACCGGCAGCCACATTTGATCCAGCTCATCGAGCGCAATCCACAACGTGCGAATGGCGCGCTTCAAAAGTGAAGTGTGGGCTTGGTCAAAAACGAAACCGTTTTCCTTGAGCACACGCCCCGCCGCCTTCGCCTCCGCGCAGCCTTGATCGGTGAGATCCACATCGTGCCAACCGGTGAACCGGTTATCCAAATTCCATTGGGACTGACCGTGCCGAAGTAAAACCAATTTATGCATGGCGGCGGACTCTAACGAGACAGCCTTGGCCTGTCAGCAAAAACGTGTTGTCCGTTTCAAACCGCAGATTTCACAGATTTGCACAGATTATTTTTTTCTGCGTTCATCTGCGCCATCTGTGGTTAACGCTGGTTTTGTCGGAAACACAAAATGAGCTTGGTCGCGCCGCGCGTAAGTGCTGCAATCCGCGCGTGGACGATGAGTTTATTACACTGACGGAATCGGCGGGGTTGCTCGACCTCTCCAACCGCTCGCGGCTTTGCCTGTTGGGCGCGGATCGCGCGCGGTTTTTGCACGGGCAAGTGACCAATGACATCAACGGCCTAGCCGAGCACACCGGTTGCTACGCCGCGTTGGTGAATGCGAAGGGCAAAATGGAGAGCGATCTGTTCGCGTATCGGCTGGCGGAGGAAATTCTTTTGGACTTCGAGCCGGGCTTGGCCGATGCGGTTCAGGCGCGGCTGGAAAGTTTCATCATCGCCGAGGATGTGGAAGTGGCGGACGTGACGCCGCATTTTGGATTGCTCAGCGTGCAGGGGCCGAAAGCGCCGGAGGTGTTGGCGGCGCTGGAATTGCCCGCGCCGGAAACAGAATTTGCGCTGACAAAAACTGTGGATGAAATTTTTGTGGTGAACCGGCCACGACTCGGTTCGATGGGATTTGATTTATTTGTGCCGGTGGATGCAATGGAAGATTTGAAATTGCGCTTGGCCAAACACGCGCCGTTGTGCGGCGAGGCGGCGTTTGAAAAGGCGCGGGTGCTGGCGACTATTCCGCGGTTTGGAAAAGATTTTACGGCGAACAACCTCGCGCCCGAGGGCGGCATTGAGGCGCGGGCCATCAGTTATGCCAAGGGCTGCTACATCGGCCAGGAAATTATCTCGCGCATTCGCTCCCGTGGAAAAGTAAACCGCATCCTGCGCGGGCTACGGTTGGACGGTGCTGCGGTGGAAGGCGATGCGATTTATCTCGGCGAGAAACAAGTCGGCACACTGTCGAGCGTGATCACCGAACCGGATGCCGCGCTGGCGATTGTGCATCGCGATGCGGCGGAGTTGGGAACCGCACTTCGGGTGGACACAAAAAACGGCAACGTGAAAGCGAAGGTCGCCACGCTGCCATTTGAAAAGTTTGCTCTTTAAAAATCCACCAGTTCCACATCGAACACCAGCGTGGCGGCGGGCGGGATGACCGGTGGCCGACCGCGTTCGCCATAGGCCAAGGCGTGCGGAATGATGAGTGTGCGTTTCTCTCCCTTTGTCATGTCGCTCAACGCCTCATCCCATCCTTTGATGACTTGACCGGTGCCGACCACAAATTCAAACGGCACGCCCCGCTTCACGGAGCTGTCGAACTCGGTGCCGTCAAGTAGACGCCCGGTGTAGTGTGCCTTGATTTTTTTGCCGTTGCCGACTTTTGCGCCCGCACCGGCTTTCGTGACCACGTAGCGCAGGCCGGATTTAGTGGTGACGAGCTCTGATTTGGGATGGTCTTTTTTGAGCTTGGCGATGAGGACTTCGATGAGGTTTTTGTCGGACTTCACATCGATGACTTCCAGCTGAAAAATCAGGGTGGCAAAGGGTGGAATATCCGCGCCGGCTCCGGCATCGCCAAAGCCAAGTTTGTGCGGGATGACGAGTGTGCGGTGCTCGCCTTTTTTCATTCCGGCGAGGCCTTCGGTCAATCCATCGATCCGCAAATCTTCGCCAACGGGAATAACGAGAGGGTCTTTGTTTTTGCTGGAATCATCGATGACCGTTCCATCGGCCAATGAGAATTTCAAATTCATTGTCAGCTTGTCGCCTTCGCTAGGGGCTTCGCCTTCGCCGGGTTGGGTGATGATGTAGCGCAAGCCACTCTTCGAAACCACGACTTCGGCTTTGTGTTTTTTCTTGAGGTCGGCAAGCAGCGTATCCACGTGTTCGGTGTCTTTTTTCATGCGTTCTTCAAACTTCGCTTGTTTGGCTTTTTGTTTGGCTTCCTTGATTTTCTTGAAACCGGCCTCGTCCACTTTAAACGCCTTTGCGGCCGCACCGTTGCGGATGAGCTTGATGCTGTTCATTTTATCGCCCTTTACAATCGCATTGACCACTGCCTGCCCGATGACCACGTGGCCGAACACGGTGTGCAATCCGTCGAGGTGTGGCGTGGCGCGGTGGGTGATAAAAAACTGGCTGCCGTTGGAGCTGCCGCCGTTGGAGTAGGGCGCTTTCGAGCCTTGGGGATCGGAGTTTGCCATGGACAGGATGCCGGGACCTTTGTGGGTGAGATCCTTGCGGGTTTCATCCGGAAAATTATAGCCGGGGCCGCTACCACCCGTGCCTGCCGGACAGCCGCCTTGAATCATAAAGTTCGGAATCACGCGGTGGAAATTCAGCCCGTCATAATAGGGCTTGCCCTTCGGGCGATTTGTAAAATCCTTGGTGCCCTCGGCGAGGCCAACGAAGCTGGCGACGGTCACGGGCGTTTTCTCAAACTCCAACTGCGCGATGATGGTGCCTTTGGTGGTGGTGAATTCGACGTACAAGCCATCGCCCAAATCCGCTTTGGCCGGTTCTGCGGGTAACTGGATATTGGCCACGGGCACAGCGTTATCCGGTGCTGAGGTGATGGGGGCCGAAGCTCCGCCACTGGTTGACGCGGTGGAATCCTGTTGACCGCAGCCGGTGAACAATGAAAATGCCAGCACGGCCAAAATGGAGGTGCCCAAGGGTTTGAGAAACGGGGTACGCATAGCGGCTCCATCAAAGCGGATTGGCGGCGATTGGCGAGCCTTTTTTGTGTTTTGGCGTGACAAATTGGGCGGCTCGCCGCAGGTTGCCGCCGATGGACGATTCAATTGATGAAATGGATGAAGTGGCCGTGATCAGCACCAGCCAAGGCGAAATGGTGGTGGAACTTTGGGACGATGTGGCGCCGGGCACGGTGGCGAATTTTAAGGAGCTGGCCAATAAATCGTATTATGACGGCACGTGTTTCCATCGCATCGTGAAGGGCTTTATGGTTCAGGGCGGCGATCCCAATACGAAAGACCCCGCGATGGAGGATGACTGGGGGGTCGGTAATCCGGGCTATCAGATTGATGCGGAGTTCAGCGATCGCCCGCACGTGAAAGGCGTCATCTCGATGGCGCGTTCCAGCGATCCCAACTCCGCCGGCAGCCAGTTTTTTATCTGCCTCAAGGCCGCCAGTTTTTTGGATGGCGAGTACACGTGCTTCGGCGAGGTC
>DQLO01000177.1 GCA_015660155.1 Verrucomicrobiota bacterium | reverse complement strand
TGCGCAACGGCAGGCAGTTTTACGAAAATCAGGAAGAGGGTGCTGGGGATTATTTCTACGATTCACTTTTTTCGAACATCGACGCCCTGAAAACCACGGCGGGAATCCACCGCAAGGTCTTCGGTTTCCATCGGCTCTTGGCAAAGCGATTTCCGTACGCTGTGTATTACAAGGTGCGTGACGATGAAATGACGGTGTATCGAGTTCTGGATTGTCGGCGTAATCCTCAAGCGATTCGTGATGCGCTGATTTGATGCGACACTCAATCCGACTGTTTTTCAGAATCCACGTGGCGAAGGAAATTTTGGCGTAAAAAGGCTGGATCATTTTTTTGTCCAATCACGCCTTTTACGGGAGTCTCTTGATAAGCCGATCCCGTGTTTGGGCGGCTTGTTAACTAATAACCCTGAAATTGAAATGAAACAGACCCTGAAAATCCTTACATTGAGTGTGCTTGCCTTCGCGGTGGCGTTTAACGCTGACGCGGCGGACAAGAAAAAGAAGAAGCCGGCCCCCACAGCGATAAAAGTGCCCAAGAGCATCGAGCTCTCCGCAGAACAAACGAAGGTCGTGGCGGACTTTAACAAGAAATACGCCGAGCAGTTTGCCGCTGCCCGCGCCAAGCTGAACGCCATCACGCCGGAACAAAAGAAAGCCCGCGCCGCGGCGATGAAGGCAGCCAAGGCGGCCGGCAAAAAAGGCAAGGAACTCCGCGCAGCAGTCACTGCGGCAGTGGCCCTGACTGACGCCCAAAAAGCCCAGATGAAAGAGGGCCAAAAGGCGGTTCACGAAATCCACGTCGCTGCACGCAAGGCGCTTGCTGAATTGCTCACGGACGAGCAAAAGGCGAAGCTGAAGCAGCCGAAGAAAAAAAAGAACCAATAATTCACACACCGCCTTTGTAGTGTCGGCCTGTCCTGGTCGGCACGGCGTTCGCCGATTTTCATCGGCGGGCGCCCTTGGGCGGGACTTTTGCGCCTTGGAAAATCAGGGAAAAAAATACGAGGATTTTGTCCGGCAATTCACCCGGGCCGAGCCCGGACTGCGCGCCTTTCTCCGCGCCCTTCTGCCGACTGCGGAGGACATGGAGGAAGTTTTGCAGGACACCAGCCTCGTGCTCTGGAAAAAATTTGACGTCTTCGAGCCGGGCACAAATTTCCACGTGTGGGCTTGTGTCATCGCGCGGTTCGAGGTTTTGAAATATCGCCGCACCAAGGCACGCGACCGGCTTGTGTTCCGCGAGGACATCATCGAAATGCTGGCCGACGAGGCGGAAGAAGCCGCCGCGCCGCTGGAACGCGAGCGGCATGCCCTGCGCGATTGTTTGGCTAAGTTGAAGGAACGCGAGCGCGCGCTGGTGCTGGCGGTGTACACCCACGGCGCAGCCATCGGGGAAGCCGCCGAGTTGACGGGCCGCACCGTGGCCGCGGCGTACAAGGCGCTCTCGCGCATCCGGCAGGCACTGTTGAAATGTATTAAACGAGAACTGGCAAAGGAGCCATTATGGAAAGTGAAGAATTAAATAACCGACCGTTTGACCGGGACGAACTCGACGCGCTGGCTGCCGCTCATTGTGACGGGCGGTTGAGCGAAGAGGAGTTTGCGCGGCTGGAGAAATTGCTGGCCGACAGCGCGGAGGCGCGCGCGCATTTTCTGCGCTACATGAATCTCGAGAGCGCCCTGCACGAATTCGGAGAGCCCGCTGGTTTGGCCTGGGGTGAGAGTGCCCATCCGCTGCTGGCCCCCGAGCCGTCCGCGACCGCGCGCTGGATGCCGTGGGCGCTCGCGGCGTCACTGTTCGCATTGCTGTCGCTCGGAGTTTGGAAGTGGAACCAGCCCGAGCCCAAGTTGTCCAACCCCGTTGCCAAGACCCCGGCCGCCATCTCGGCGGTTGACCTCGGCGTGGCGGTGCTGGCCAAGGCGGTCGGCGTCGAGTGGGAATCGCCCGCGTTGCCCGTCGGCGCGGCAGTGCCCGTGGGCCGGTTGCAGTTCAAGACCGGCCTCGTGCGGTTGGAATTTTACAGTGGCGCGGCAGTCATCCTCGAGGGGCCGGCGGATTTTGAATTGCTGAGCATCGACCTCGCCAAGTGCCATCGCGGCAAGCTGCGCGCCATCGTGCCCGAGCCCGCGGCGGGTTTCACCATCCTCACTCCGCAAGCGCGGTTGGTGGATCTCGGCACCGAGTTCGGCATCGACGTGACGAAGGACGGCTCGGCCGAGGTGCATGTTTTTGATGGACGCGTCGAGGTCTATCCGCCGGACAGCCAAACCATCACGGCCGATCTCACCGCCGGTAAGGCCGCGCGCATCAACGCCGCCGGCCAACTCGTGAACATCCCCGCCGACCCGGCCCGTTTTATCACAGCGCCACAAATCGCCGCCAAAGCCGAGGCCCGCGCCGCCGAGCAGTTTGCCCGCTGGCGCGAGGCGAGTGCGCGCTGGAAAGCCGACCCGCGCCTGATCGCTTATTATGATTTCGAGCGCAACGACAAACCGCGCCGCCTGCACAGCCAATGGACGGAACGACCGTGGCTGAGCGGTACCATCATCGGCTGCCGCTGGACCGAGGGCCGCTGGCCGGGGAAGGGCGCGCTGAAATTTAAGAACCCCGGCGACCGCGTTCGTTTGCCGTTGCGTCGGCGCGAGCACAAGGACCGCGCCGACCCCGACAAGCGAAAAGACCTCGACCTGCCCGCGCTGACCTTCGCCACATGGGTGCGGCTCGATGCGCTGGATCAGTCCTACCACAGCATACTCGCCGCCGATGGGAAACGCCGCCAAGGCCCTGCGTGGCAAATCACCGGTGACGGCCGATTGCAATTCACGATCCAACGCCAGCCCAAGCTCGGCCCGTGGACCAGTCGCACGCCCCCGGTTTTCAACTCGCGCCAACTCGGCCAGTGGATGCATCTGGCGGTGTCCATTGACACCAAGACCGGCCGCGTTACCCATTACGTCAACGGCCAGCGCGTGGCCTCGGCGACGATGCCCCGGCCCAAGCCGTTGCGCGGCGGCGCGGTGGAACTGGGCAACTGGGGTCGCCCGCCGAAAAAAGAGGCTCACCCCCAGCGCCGCTTCAACGGACGCATGGATGAGTTTATGATCTTCGGCGAAGCACTCGACG
>DQLO01000207.1 GCA_015660155.1 Verrucomicrobiota bacterium | reverse complement strand
GCGCAGTTGGATTTTTTGAAACAACTCAACCGCGACCATCTCGGCGGCGTGCCCAATCCCGTTTTGGAAAGCCGCATCAATTCCTTCGAGCTGGCTTTCCGCATGCAAACGGCGATGCCGGAGATTCAAGACATCCGCGGCGAGACCAAAGCCACGCGCAAACTCTACGGCCTCGACAACGCGGTGACGGAAGATTTCGGCCGACAATGTTTAATGGCGCGACGCTTTGCCGAGCGCGGCGTTCGCTTCGTGCAAGTGACCCACAGCGACAGCAAAGTGCAATGGGACCAACACGGCAACCTCCGCAAAGGCCACACTGAAAAAGCCGGCGAAGTCGACAAACCCATCGCCGGTTTGCTTCAAGACCTAAAGTCACGTGGACTACTCGATGACACGCTCGTCGTGTGGAGCGGCGAATTCGGCCGCACTCCCACCGTGCAGGGCAGCGGCATGGACGGGCGCGACCACAATCCGTGGGGCTTCACCATGTGGCTCGCGGGCGCTGGCGTGAAAGTCGGCTACAGCCACGGCGCCACCGATGACTACGGCTTTTACGCCGAGCAAAACAAAATGCACATCCACGACGTACACGCCACGCTGTTGCATTTACTCGGCATCGACCACGAAAAACTCACCCACCGCCACGCCGGTCGCGACTTTCGGCTGACCGATGTATCCGGAAATGTGGCCAAAGAAATTTTGGCTTAACCCATGAAAAAATTATTTTGTCTCTTTGTCGCTCCGGCCTTGTTCGCCGCTGCGCCACAATACAAATCGCCCGACATCACCATTCCGGCGGCCTCGGCGGATGAGCCAGTATTGAAAAAATTCTCGCTGACGAAGGCGAATGACTATCTTGAAAAAGGCGCGGTGGCGTGGACGCGCAAGCGCGGCTGCGTGACGTGCCACACGACCGGCACGTACATGCAAATCCGACCGGCGTTGACCCTCGTGCTGGGCAAACCCACAAAGGAAATTCGCGAGCTATTCACGGGCGAGCTGGCGAAATTCCAAAAACTGAAACCCGCCGCGTTGCGTAAAGGCACCCAACCAGCGGAGATAATTTACACCGCAGCCGGCTTGGCGGAATGGGATCGGCACGTCACCGGCAAGCTCTCGAAGGAAACCGGCGCGGCACTGGAATTGATGCTCCGCATCCAGCAAAAAAACGGCGCGTGGGGCTCGGTGGATTGTTGGCCGCCGTTTGAGTCGAGCGCGTTTCAGGAAGCCACCGTGGCGGCGATGGCCGTGGCGGCCGCGCCAGGATGGCGGGGCGAATTGAAAAACGAAAAGGCTTTGGCCGGCATCGAGTCTTTGCAAAAATATCTGCGCGAAACCAAACCGCCCCACGACTACGGCGGAGTGGTGCTGCTGTGGGCGAGCGAACGAATGCCGGATTTACTGCCAAAAGAGCGTCGGCAAAAACTCATCAAAATGCTGTGGAGCCACCAACACGACGATGGCGGTTGGTCGATTCGTACATTTTCCACGCCGGAAAAATGGGGCCGCGGCAATCGCGCGAAAAAACTGCGCGCCGAGCCGGAATTCAAAAACCCGCCCAGCGACGGCCACATGACCGGCCTTGCCGTTTTGGTGCTGCGCGAAGCCGGCGTGCCCGCAAAAGATACGCGTTTGCAAAAGGCCGTGCAGTGGCTCCTCGCCAACCAACGCGCCAGCGGCCGATGGTGGACGCGCTCGCTCAACACCGATAAATTCCACTACATCACCTACAGCGGCACGGCGTATCCATTGCTGGCGCTGATGAAGTGTGGGGAAATCACTTCCAAGCTCGCTCCACAGCCGAAGAACGATTAGGCTGCCGCCGTGGGCATTTCGGCGCGCCAGTTTGAACAATTGCAGGAACGCGTGAGCGGCAAAAAAAAGGCTGCGCAACAAATAGCGTCCGACCATTCGCTCATCCTCGGGGTGGATCCCTCGCTGCGTGGGACGGGGTTTGGGGTGATTCGATTGCATAAAAAAAATCCTGAAACGCTTGCGCAAGGCACGATTCAGTGTCCGGCAAAATGGAGCCGCAGCGAATGTCTTGTGGCTATTTCTAAAACATTGCGCGAAGTGATTGCCGCGCATCGGCCGACGGTGTGCGCGATTGAGGGTTTGTTTTATGCGCAAAATCCGAAGACCGCGCTCATCATGGGCGAGGCGCGCGGGGCGGCGATGGCGGCCATCGCGGAGGGGGGGCTCGAAATTTTTGAGATCGCGCCGCGTAAGGTGAAGCAATCCATTGTGGGGCACGGTAACGCGCAGAAAATTGCAGTCGCCAAGATGGTGCAGCGGATGTTGGCGCTCGCTGAATTGCCCGAGCCCGATGCCGCCGACGCGCTGGCGTTGGCATTAACTTACTCGCATTTGAACAAACGTTTTGCCATCAACCCCATTCAGAAATTATAACCGCCGCGAATGATTTCATTTCTCAAAGGTAAACTGGCTGAGGCGCTGCCCACTCAAGTGGTCATCGACGTGAACGGCGTGGGCTACGAAGTGCTCATCCCGCTGTCGTCGTTTGACAAGCTGCCGATGCCCGGCGGCGAGGTGAAGCTGCTCACGCACTTGGCGATCCGCGATGACGCGCACGTGCTGTACGGCTTCAGCACCGAGACCGAGCGCGACCTTTTCCGATTGCTCATCCGCCACGTGAGCGGCATCGGCCCGAAGTTGGCGCTGAATGTTTTGAGCGGCACCACGCCCGCGTCCTTTCGCGCGGCTGTTACCCGCGGCGATGTGAAGGCGCTTTCTTGCATCAGCGGCGTGGGCAAAAAAACCGCCGAACGGATCGTGGTGGAGTTGAAAGACAAACTCGGCGACGACGCTGCGCTCACTTCCGGCGCGGCTCCCACGGCGGATGATCAAAAAATGGCCGACGCAATCTCCGCGCTCATCGCGCTCGGCTCCAAGCCGAAGGACGCGCAGGACGCCATCCGCGCCGCCATCACAATGCTGGGGCCGGATCAGCCGGTGGATGCGCTGGTGCGCGCCGCGTTGCAAAAAGGCAAATGAGCGTGCCCGCCCGCAACCGCAAATCCGGTGTGGTGGTTCCGCAAACCCTGCGCTGGCACGGCGCGCTGGCGGCGGCGGCGGGCTACGGCGTCACCCGCCTTTTTGGCGGCACGTGGCGCATGGACCTCGAGGACGCCTCCGACACGTTGGCGGCGATTGGAAACCGGCAGGTCATCTTCAGCCTGTGGCATAACCGGCTGTTGCTGGCCATTCCATCGTACCGGAAATTTTTTCTCGCGCGCCAACCGCATCGGCGATTGGCGGCGTTGGTGAGCGCGAGCAAAGACGGCGCCATCCTCGCGCGGCTGATGGAGCATCACGGCGTGCAGCCGGTGCTCGGCTCCTCCAGCCGACGCGGCGCGCAGGCGTTGCGCGAGCTGTCTTCGTGGGCCAAACGCGGCTACGACTTTGCCATCACCCCCGACGGCCCGCGCGGCCCGCGCTATGAAGTGCAGCCCGGCGCGGTGATGCTCGCGCAAATCACCGGCCTCCCCATCGTGCCCGCGTCGGCGACGATCGAATGGAAAAAAGAATTCTCAAGCTGGGATGCGTTCAAGTTACCGGCCCCCTTTTCCCGCTGCCACATTCGCATTGGCGAAATGGTGCACGTGCCGCGCGGCGCGGGTGACATCGAACGCGAAGCGGCCCGACGGACGTTGCAAGAACGGATGGATGCGTTGACGGAAGACTGAATGTAAACGGCGGTTTTACTTTTACTCAAGCTGCCCCTGATATTCCTCGAATTTTGCTTTCACTGCTTTCACGTATTCTTTGGTGGTCGGGAAATCGATATTTTCAATAAACGCCGCACTGTTGGTTTCTGCCGCATCGGCATTCCACTTCAGCACATTTGAGCGGCCGGCATTGTAATCGGCCAACGCGTAAGCGATGGGGTCGTCGGTGTGTTGATAGCGGTCGATGAGTTTGTTCAAATACCAAGCGCCGCAGAGAGTGTTGCTGGTGGAGTTTAGCAAATGAGCGTGATGAAAATCGCTGATGCCCGCGGCCTCGGCCCATTCGCCGGCGGCGGCGGCGCGGATTTGCATGAGGCCCAACTCGCCCGAGGTGCCGCGCGCATCGGCATTGAAACGGCTCTCACGCCACACCACGGCTTTCACCAGCGCGGGGGCCACATCGTAATGCTCGGCGGCGGCGCGGATCACCGCGTCCTGGCTGCGCGCCAGTCGGTAGCCCTGCCACCACCACAGAATGCCGGCGTCGATCACCAGCACGATCAGGATGATAATCCAAGTCCTCAGCTTCACCGGTTGGTTTTAGGCGAAGAACCGCGCGGCGTCGAGTGCTGTTAACTCATTGGGCTCGCCCCGGCCAAAGGGCGCGGCGAAACTGTCGGCGTGGTTGCGTGCGTGACACTGGAGATTGCCCTGCGCAGGGAGTTTGACTACCTCATCCCGCCGGAATTCGCCGGACGCGTTGAGGTGGGCACGCGCGTGAAGGTGCCGTTCGGCCGGCGGCAGGTGCTCGGCTGCGTGACTTCGCTGGCGGAGTCGTCCACATTCGAAACGCTCAAGCCCATTCTCAAAGTCATCGGCGCGCAATCGCTCGTGACCCCGCGCGTGCTGGAGCTGGCGCGTTGGATGGCCGATTACTATTGCTGCGCGCCCGAGACCGCTCTCAAGAGTGTGCTGCCCGACGCCATTCGCAAAGAACAAGATGGCTGGCGCGAGCGCCTTTTCGCGCGCGTGCTCCCCGGCACGGCCAACATCGATTCGTTGACCAAACGGCAGACGGAAATTTATCACGTCATCGAGGAGCACCGCGCCATTGCGTTGCAGGAATTGCTGCGCCTCACCGGTACCACGGCCCAAACCGTCCGCAAGCTTGAAGACAAAAACCTCATCGAAATCGCCCCGCAAATCACCGAGCGCGACCCCTACGCCAACGAACAAATCGTCCCCACCACGCCATTGAAACTCAACCCCGAGCAGGCGAAGGCAGTGGAAAAAATTACTGCGGAAAGTGGGAAGGTATTTCTTTTGCACGGCGTGACGGGGAGTGGGAAGACGGAGGTTTATTTGCAGGCGATTGCGCGGGCTTTGGAGGAGGGGAAAGGGGCCATCGTTTTGGTGCCGGAAATTTCGCTGACGCCGCAGACGGTGGAACGGTTTAAGGCGCGGTTTAGCAGCGGGCCGTTGCAGACTTTGGTGGCGGTGCTGCACAGTCATCTTTCCACGGGCGAGCGGCACGACGAATGGCACAAGATTCGGCAAGGCCGCGCGAAGATTGTCATCGGCGCGCGCTCGGCCATCTTCGCGCCGGTGGAGCCGTTGGGGCTCATCATTGTGGACGAGGAACACGAGCATTCGTACAAACAAGAAGAGGCACCGCGCTATCACGCGCGCGATGTGGCGGTGGTACGCGGCCAGCGCGAGGGGGCCACGGTGGTGCTCGGCTCGGCCACGCCTTCGCTGGAAAGTTATCACAACGCCAAGCGCGGCAAATACACGCTGCTCGAAATGCCGAGCCGCGTGGATGACAAACGAATGCCGCTCGTGCGCGTGCTGGATATGCGCACGGAAAAATCCAAGGGCGACAAAGGGCCGCCGATTTTTTCGCAGCGGCTCAAGGACGCCATTCATCATCGGCTCGAGGCGGGCGAACAAACCATTTTATTTCTCAACCGGCGCGGCTTTGCGACTTCGATGCAGTGCCCCGATTGCGGGCTCGTGGCCGAGTGCCCGAATTGTAGTTTGTCGCTCACGTACCATCGCCGCGAGCAATCGCTGCGCTGTCACAT
>DQLO01000208.1 GCA_015660155.1 Verrucomicrobiota bacterium | reverse complement strand
GAAATTACCATCGCGACTATTCTGCGCAATGGCGGCTACGACACCGCGCACACCGGCAAGTGGCATTTGAACGGGCGGTTCAATCTCACCGGCCAACCGCAGCCTAATGACCACGGTTTCAACCACTGGTTCTCCACGCAAAACAACGCGCTGCCCAATCATTGCAACCCGTGGAACTTTGTCCGCAACGGCACCCCCGTCGGCCCGCTGAAGGGCTACGCCTCCGGCATTGTCACCGACGAGGCCATCCATTGGCTGCGCGAATGGCGGGACAAGTCAAAGTCGTTTTTCATGTTCGTTTGCTACCACGAACCGCACGAGCCCATCGCCAGCGACCCGCGCTTTGAAAAGGACTATCCCAGCGACGACCCCAGCTACACCGCCTACTGGGCGAATGTCGCGCAAATGGACGCCAGCTTCGGCCGGCTCATGGCCGAGCTGGACAAACAAAAACTCCGCGACAACACCCTCGTCTTTTTCACCAGCGACAATGGCCCCGCGCGCACCGGCTTCCATCCGCACGGCGAGACCGACGGGTTGCGCAACAAAAAAGGTTCCGTGTTTGAGGGCGGCATCCGCGTGCCCGGCATCATCCGTTGGCCCGGCAAGGTGAAGACTGGCGCAACTGAATCCACCCCCATCAGCGGCCTCGATTTGCTGCCGACGTTGTGCAGCATCACCGGTCAGCAAGAACCCGCCGACCGTCATCTCGACGGCACCGACATCAGCGGTCTGTTCAGCGGCAAAAAAATCCAGCGCGCTCAGCCGCTCTACTGGCATTTCCACGCCGCAAGCGGCGGCCGGCAAGTGGCCCTGCGCGATGGCGACTGGAAACTGGTCGCGGCCATCGACGCGCCAAAGGCTCGTCAACGCGCCGGCATTGCCGTTGAAGATCAGCGCGACATTAAAACCGCCAAGCTCGGCCAAATGGAATTATACAATCTTAAAGCCGACCGTGCCGAGACTCGCGACCTCGCCTCCGTCGAGCCCAAGCGATTTGCCAAAATGACCGCTCAAATGAAAAAGATTTACGCCGGCGTGCAGAAGGACACCCCCCAATGGCCCGCCTGGGAATTCGCCCGCTACGAAAGCCAACGCATCCAATGGCCTCCCTTCCGAGGCGCGCGCAAAGTGGAACCGCGCAAACCCAAAATTCCCGGTGACTTCCGAAGCAATCCGTTGCTCAAGCGGCCGTGATTATTTTGGAATCCGATTGAGCGTGTAATACGCCGCCTTGTGCAGTAGCGGCTTGCCCTTGGTGTCTCGCAGGCCGTTGGCGTGGAGCTCGTAGACGTATCCTTCGCGGAGGCCTTCGACGTTTAGGTGCACGGACAGTGAGGCGGCGTCGAGGGCGGTGACTTTTATTTTATGCGTTTTTACGTCCACCGGTTCGCCGCCGTATTTTGACTGATACGGATAGGTGTAGCTGGTGAGGGTGTAGCTCTTGGGATTGAGGGCGGTGGCGCGGTTGACTGGCTTGGTGAAGGTGAGCACAAATCCATCGGCGCGCGCGGACATGGTCTTGATTTCAAAGGGCATCTTGCCGGTCCATTGGAGGCGTTGGAGGCCGTAGCTTTTGGTGCCGAGGGAGTTCCAGCCGCGGTTGCTTTGGCCGATGTACATCGAGCCGTCCGCGCCCCATTGCAGGCGCAGTGCGGCGCAGTCAAGGCCGTCGCGGAAGCGGAAACACGCGCCCTGATATTCGCCGCCGACTTTTTCCAAAAACACGCGCGACACAAAGGACATGGTGAACTCGCCGCAAAAAAGCTGACCGGCGAAGGGGCCGAACTTGCCGCGCGTGCTGTCGGCGAGAATGTCGGTGGTGCTCATGCCCATCTTGCGGTAGGGAAACCACACGGCGGGGAGTTGATACGCCGGAATGCGCCGCGCGGCCTCGGCGACGGTGAGGTTTTTTGGCAACGGCTGTTTCACTTGGAACGTCGCGCCGGGGAGCTTGGTGAATTGCAGCGCATCGGCGTGGCCATGAAACGCGCCGCGCTTCACGTGGATGAGTGGGCAGGTGGGGAACCAATTTCCCTGTTGGTCGGTGGCAAACATGTCGCCGGCGAGGTTGGCACCGATCCCCGAGGGCGAGCGGAATCCGCCGGACATTGGCGACCACGAGCCGTCGGGCTTCACGCGCAGGCTCCAGCCGCGCCAGCGGTTGTTCGGGTTCGGCCCCTTGCCGATGGAGCAGTTCAGCGCCACCCAAAGATTGCCCGCCTTGTCGACCGCCGGGCCGTAGGCGTACTCGTGATAATTCCCCGTCACGCCCCAGCCCTTGGCGTGGGTGAGATATTCATCGGCGCGCCCGTCGCCGTCGGTATCGCGCAGACGCGTCAACTCGCTGCGTTGCACGGTGTACAATTCGCCTTTGTGCAAGGCCAACCCGAGCGGCTCATGCAGTCCGCTGGCGAATTTTTTGTAAACCGGTTTACCGGTCGAGAGCTTTTCGGTAATCCAGATTTCGCCTTTGCGAATGGCAATCGCCATGCGGTCGCCGGGCAATGCCGCCATCCCGCTGACCTCGAGCTTCAGTTCTTTCGGGAAGGGGATGGTGGTGAGTTTGTAAAACTCATTTTCGGCGGCGGTTGAAATGAACCACAGAGACACAGAGAGCACAGAGAAAATCAACCTCTGT
>DQLO01000091.1 GCA_015660155.1 Verrucomicrobiota bacterium | reverse complement strand
TGGGTTTTCTTGGGCTCAGTCCCACGTATTGGAAGGAGTTGCAACTGCCGCCGGAAATTATCAAGACCACCGTGGCCGATGAATGGGAGGAGCGGATGGACGCGGTGGGGCGGACGTTCCTCGGGCTCACGCTCGGCTGCGCGCGCTGTCACGACCACAAGTTTGAGCCGGTGACGCAAGCGGATTACTACGCCATCGCCGGTGTGTTCGCCAGCGTGCGCATCGCCGATCGGCCGACGATGAAGGCAGAGCTTTGGGCGCCCATAGCCAAGGCGCGCGCGAAGGTGACCGCGCTGGAAAAACAGTTGGCCGAGTTGAAAAAGAAAAAACCGAAAGACGTAAAAGCACAGTCGGCAAAACTCACGATGCAAATCGCCGTCATCAAAAAAATCACGCCGCATTACAACGTGCCGATGGTGAGCGGCGTGGCGGAGGCGGCGTTGTTTGTGAACCCCGCCAAAGGCAAGCACGGCACGACGCTGGATTACACTGTCGGCAAGGCGCGCGATTTGGCCATCCACAAACGCGGCAATCCCAACACTACCGGTGCGGTTGTGCCACGGCGTTTTCTCGGTGTGTTCCCGGTGAAGGCCGGCAAGCCGCGCCGCTTCGAGCGCGGCAGCGGCCGGTTGGATTTGGCCGAGGCGATGGTTGAGGAAGCCGCACCGTTGGCCGCGCGTGTGATTGTGAATCGCGTTTGGCAGCATCACTTCGGGCGCGGACTTTGCCCCACGCCGAGCGAGCTGGGGCATTCGGGCGAAGCACCGACGCATCCGGTTTTGTTAAACGACCTCGGCGCGCGCTTTGTGAAAAACGGGTGGTCGCTCAAGTGGCTCCATCGCGAGATTCTGCAATCGGCCACGTGGCAGCAGAGCATTCAAAATCCCGCCGCGCAAAAAACCGATCCGGCCAACGAACACCTCGCCCGCATGAACCGGCGCCGCCTCGACGTGGAAGCGTGGCGCGACGCCATGCTCCACGCCAGCGGCCAACTCGACACCTCCATCGGCGGCGAACCCCAAGACCTCGACGCCAAGGACAACCGTCGCCGCACCCTTTATGGCGCCATCCACCGCCGCGAGCCCAATCAATTCCTCCGCATCCACGATTTCCCTGACCCCACCGCGCATGCGCCCACCCGTCCTCAGACCATCACGCCCCTCCAGCAACTCTTCACCCTCAACGGCCGCTTCATCCACCGCCAAGCCGAAGCCCTCGCGGCGAGCTTGATGAAACAAAAAGGAACCGAAACGCGAATCATCGCCGCCCACCAAAAACTCTTCCAACGGTCCCCGCGCAAAGCGGAATTAAATATCGCCATCGCCTTTCTTGCTGAAAATGATGTCGCTGCATGGTCTCAGTACGCGCACGCGCTGTTGGCGGGAAATGAGTTTCAGTTTATTGACTGATGAACGAATCCTTTAACATCAACCGTCGTGCCGCCCTTGCCCGCATGGGAGCGGGGATGGGCACGTTGGGGTTGTTCAACTCGTTGCAGGCGGCGACGGGGATGGCTCCGCACTTTGCGCCTCGGGCGAAGCGGGTGATTCATTTGTTCATGAACGGCGGGCCGTTTGGGCCAGATTTTTTGGACCCGAAACCGGCGTTGAAAAAGTTTGAAGGACAACGGCCCGAGGGGACGGATTTGCGCACGGAACGGCCGACGGGCGGGTTATTAAATGCGCCTTATAAATACACGCGGCACGGGCAGAGCGGTTTACCGGTGAGCGAGTTGCTGCCGCACACGGCGAAGTTTGCCGATGACCTTTGCGTGCTGCGCTCGGTGCACACGGACAACCCGAACCACGGCCCGGCGCTGTTGCTGATGAACAACGGCACGATGACGCCCAAGGTGCCGAGCATGGGCGCGTGGATGAGCTACGGCCTCGGCACGGAAAACGCCAACCTACCCGCGTACATCGTGCTGTGTCCCGGCCGTCCGGTGCGGTTTTCCATCTTGTGGAACAGCGCTTTTCTGCCCTCGCAACATCAGGGCGTGTACATCAATCACTCAAAGATTGCGCCGAAGGAAATGATTCCGTGGCTGCGCAACGCAAAGCTCGATCCCGCCGCGCAACGCCGTCAGCTCGACCTCATGCAGACGCTCAATCGCGAACACCTCGCCGCGCAGGGCGGGGCGGACAACGCATTGCAGGGCCGCATCGAGGCGATGGAGACGGCTTACCGAATGCAATTCGCCGCGACGGATGCGTTCGACATCGGCAAGGAACCGCCGAAGGTGCGCGAGGCGTACGGCAAGGGGCATTTCGCCAATGGCTGTTTGTTGGCGCGGCGGTTATCCGAGCGCGGCGTGCGGTTCATTCAAGTTTATTACGGCAACGGCCAGCCGTGGGACACGCACAGCAACCACAACAAAACCACGCCGACGCTCGCCAAGAATATTGATCAACCCATCGCCGCGCTGCTCGGCGATTTGAAGGCGCGCGGTTTATTGGAGGACACCCTCATTGTTTGGGGCGGTGAATTCGGACGCACACCCGTCAGCGAAAACGGCACCGGCCGTGACCACAACCCGCACGGCTTTATGATGTGGCTCGCCGGCGGCGGCGTGCGCGGCGGCATGAGCTACGGCGAGAGCGACGACTTCGGCTTCAAGGCCATGCACAACCGCATGCACATCCACGACCTCCACGCCACGCTGCTGCACCTGCTCGGCATCGACCACGAACGCCTCACCCACCGCCACGCCGGCCGCGACTATCGGCTGACCGACGTTCACGGCATCGTGGCGAAGGAAATTTTGGCGTAGTTGGCA
>DQLO01000017.1 GCA_015660155.1 Verrucomicrobiota bacterium | reverse complement strand
GGCTCACCGGCGCCCTCTCGAGCTTCCTCGATAATGCGCCGACCTATGTCGTATTTTTCAACACCGCCGGCGGCGATCCCACTTCGCTGATGGGCGAAGGCGGAATGTTCGATCTGTCGATCGGAACCACCCTGCTGGCCATCAGTTGCGGCGCGGTGTTTATGGGCGCCAACACGTACATCGGCAACGCGCCCAACTTTATGGTGAAAGCCATTGCCGAAGAAAACGGAGTGAAGATGCCCAGCTTCTTCGGCTACATGGCCTGGAGCGCGGCGATATTGATTCCCGTCTTCATCGTTGTTTCACTGTTCTACTTTTAGGAATGAAGTGCTGTCGGCGTCCAGCCGACAGCACTTGGCTCGACCTTCACCCTGCTTTGTGGCAAAACGCCTCGGCGCATGCAGCTGCTTTATAACATTCTTTTCCCCGTTTTTTTCCTGCTCAGCGCACCGTATTATTTCTGGAAACTCCTGCGGCGGGGAAATTGGCGTGAAGGTTTTGGCCAACGGTTTGGAGGTTATGGTAAGCTTAAACAAAAATTGAGCGGCAAAAAGGTGCTGTGGTTGCACGCTGTTTCGGTCGGTGAAGCAAATCTTTCGGTGCAACTCATTGAGAAACTGCGCGCTTCATTCGAGGGCTGGACGTTTGTGGTTTCCACCACCACCACAACGGGGATGGGTGAGCTGGCGCGTAAATTGCCGGCGGACGTGCATCGAGTTTATTATCCCGTGGACTGGCTGCCTTTTGTGCGGCGGGCCTTCCGCGCGCTGAACCCCGCAGCCATTGTATTGGTGGAGGCGGAGATTTGGCCCAATCTTTTTTGGCAGGCGCGCGGTGCAGACGTGTCGGTGCATTTGGTGAATGCGCGTCTTTCAGAAAAATCCTTTCGCGGTTACCGGCGGTTTGGATTTTTGTTTCGCCCGCTCTTTGCAGCGTTGCAAAGCGCAGGTGTGCACAATGAGGTTGATGCGAAGCGGTTGGCCGAATTGGGCACGGATACAACAGCGATCAGCGTAACCGGCAACATGAAATTTGATGGCGCTTTCGAGGCGGGCGCGGATGCGGTGGATGCGCGCGCGTTGTTACGCAAACTGGGCGTAGCCGATGACGCGCCAGTGTTGGTGGCGGGTAGCACGTTTGACGGCGAAGAAATTTTATTGGCGGAATTATTGCCGCGCTGGCGCGAGGCGTTTCCGGATTTGTTTTTGGTTTTGGTGCCGCGCCATTTTGAACGCGCGGGTGCGGTGTTGGAACAATTGAAATCCACAAAATTAAAAGTAGCGCGCCGCACGGCGATGGAGGCCGCGCCGGGAAATCCCGATGTGTTGCTGGTGGATAGCACGGGCGAATTGAAATCATTTTTCGCGGTGGCCACGGTGGTGTTTATGGGTAAGAGCATTACGGCGCAGGGCGGGCAGAATCCGATTGAGCCGGCGGCGGCGGGGCGGGCGATTGTGTTCGGGCCGTTCATGCAAAATTTCCGCGCGGTGGTGGCGGAATTATTGGCGGCAAAGGGCGCGGTGCAAGTGGCGGATGAAGCGGAATTAGCCGTGAAAATCCCTGTTTTACTGGGGGATTTGGCACAACGCGAGGCGTTGGGTGCCGCCGCGCGTGGGGTTGTAGAGGCAAACAAAGGCGCCACGCAGCGGACGGCCGATTGGCTCGGGCAAACGCTGCGGGCGTTGGCTAAGTAGTTGCCTCCGGACTAAAAGCTGGGCTCGGGTTTGCGCCTCAAGAGTTTCTTGATTTGATCGCGCTTGCCTTCCTGCATCATACGCCACATTTGAATGACACGCTCATGGGTCACATGCTTTCCAATTACGCGCTTGTCGTATTGGTTGTCATAGAATTCCACGAAGCCATTCTCGTAGACGTCGAGTTTCCATCCTTCGTCGTCGTGCAGAGTAATATTCAGATACTCCGTGCCGGGTGTCTCGAGTTCTTCGAGTATGGATAAAACCTCCCCAGTGCTCGGATCCTTGAATTCCACTCCCTCCTTTTTCAGGTAAGTCGTCAAGTGTTCCACCTCCCTTCGCTCCCAAAGGAGCATTCCTCCTGTCGGGATGGAATGCTTTTTTGACTTCGTGGTCAAGCAAAAAGCCGGTCAAGTTGTTGACCGGCTTTTTGGAAAAACGAAAAATAAAACGGAGGGAGTTTTATACGATGCCGGTGTTGATTTGAATTCCCTGAAACCACATTTCCAATTGCTGCGGGCTGGTGGCATTGGCCAGGGCGATCTCCTTGCTGATCTTGCCTTCCTCCACGAGGTTGAACATGCAGCGGTTGAAGCTGAACATGCCGTCATCCTCCGAGGCATCGATGCAGGCGGGCAGCCGGTTAAGCTCGCCATCGAAAATTTTCTGCTTCACCAGCGGCGTGCCGATCATCACTTCCTGCGCCGGCACCATGCCGCCAGCGATGGTGGGGCACATGCGCTGGGCAACGGCGCCCACGATGACTTCCGCGTATTTTTTGCGCTGCATCTCGCGTTCTTCTTCCGGGAAAAAATCCAGCAAGCGGCCCGGCACCGAGGCGGCGGTGCGGGTGTGCACGGTGGAGAGCACCATCGCGCCGGTATCCGCCGCGCGCATGGCGGCACCGATGGAGGTGGCGTCACGCATCTCGCCCACCAGCACCATGTCGGGATCTTCGCGCAGGGCGCTCTTGAGGGCGCGTTGGAAGCTCATTGTATCGAGGCCCACTTCGCGTTGTTCGATGACGCATTGCTCATCTTCAAAAACCATTTCCACGGGATCCTCAATGGTGATGATGTGTTTGCGGAAATTTTTGTTCAGGTGCATCACCATCGCGGCCATGGTGGTGGATTTGCCGGAGCCGGTGATGCCCGCCAGCAGCGTGAGCCCGCGCTTGGCCTCGGCGAGCTGGAGGCAGATGGGATGGATGCCCAGCTTTTCGATAGGCGGCAGATTGTTTTTGACGTACCGCATCGCGATCGCCCATTTGCTACACTGGGAAAAAACGTTGACGCGGAAGCGACCAAACTTGGGATCGAAATAGGAGAAATCCGTCTCGCGATCTTCCTTGAATTTTTCCACGAAATGCTCGGGGCACATGTGAAAGATAATTCTCTCGATCCACTTGCGCGTGGGCTTGGGCCAATCCCGATCGCGCAAGCCGCGGCTCATCCGGAAATGGATGTAGTGATCTTCTTTGATGTGAAGGTCGGCCACGTCTTCGTTAATCGCATCCTGCAAAATTAAATCGAAGAGCCGAAGGGCATCGTCTTTGATGGATTCATCCTCTTCAAGCCCGTTCCAGCACTCAGAAGTTTCATCCGATTTCAGCAACATCTCGGCGGGATAACGCAGGCTGATGTCCTCATCTTCGGTGAGTAAAATTCCGCCTTTGGGATCGCGATCGCGTTCCGCCAATGGAACGGCTTGGGGTGCGGATTGTTCGGGCTCAGGCTCGGCGGGAGTTTCTTCGACCGCCGGTGCGGGTTCGGGCGTGGCAATTTCAAGTACGGGAGCGGGGGGAGCCATTTCCGTGGCGGCGTTGTCAACCGGTGGCGGGGCAATTTCCACTCCGGGCGCAGGAGGGGGGGCGGCGGCGGGATCAGCGATAACCGGTGCGGGAGGTGGCGCGGCTTCTTCAACGGATACGGGCGCGGGCGGGGGCGCGGCAATTTGCATTCCCGGCGGCGGCGGCGGCGGCGCGGCCTCGGGTGCGGCAGGGGCGGGCGCAGGGGCGGGCGCAGGGGGAGCCGCTGGTGCGGCTTCGGCGGGTGGCGGCGGTGCTGGCGGCATCTTTTCCATATCTCCCAAAGCTTACCGCGCTGACAAGGAAAATGCAACTATTGGGGGACGGTTTCGGTAGGGCCGCGCTGCGCACG
>DQLO01000123.1 GCA_015660155.1 Verrucomicrobiota bacterium | reverse complement strand
CGTCGGCGGCCTCATGAATTAAGGGATCGATTTTTTTGCAGGGGCGTTTTTTGTCGGGGGTTTGGTTGGTGTTGAAGAGGGCGGCCCAGCAGAGGCCGTCGTGGCGGAGAACCAAAATTGTCGAGGTGCCCGAGAGATGGCCGGTGTGCCAGCGGTTAGGTTTTTTGCTGCCCTCAACGGGGCGGACGGACCAGCCGCAGCCGTAATAGGTTTTGTCCGGTTTGCCTTTTTCGTCATTGCCAAAATGGCCATTGGGGCGGGTGAGCAGCGTCTTCATCGATTGGGCGTTGAGGATTTTTGATTTTTCAAAACGGTCGACCGCCGAGCCGAAGCGCACGAGGTCGGGCGCGGAGGCAATCCATGCGCCGAGCGAATCCATGCTCTCCAGATTCCACGCACCGTATGGGCGCGGCACCTTGGCGCCAAGGTTCGGACCGGTGACGGCGAGGCCGACCAGTTGGCCGCGCGGATAATAGGTCACCTCGCCGGGCGCGCGTTGGGCCGGGAGCGTTTTGCCGGTGCGCATGCGGGTGATGCCGAGTGGCTTGAGCAGCTCGGCCTGAATATATTTTTCGTAATTCTTCCCGGTGGTTTGCTCGATGACACGGCCGAGCAGGCAGTAGCCGAGGTTGGAATAGGAGTAGCGCGTGCCGGGCTTGAAATCCAGCGGCCAGCCTTTCATGAAGCGGATGATGTCGTCCTGTTGGGCCGGCGGTTTTTTCCCGAGGGCGGTGGTGATCTCGATGGAATGAAACATCGGGTCAATCGATTCGCCGCGATCCCAGCCGCCTTGATGCCGCATCAGGTGGGCGAGGGTGATGTCGTTCAGGCGCGGATCAATCTTGCCGCCTTTCGGCAAATGCGCTTTGTGCGGCAGCAGTTTGAAGACGCGGGCATCGAGCTTCAGCTTGCCCTGCTCAATCAACTGCAGCGTGGCCACGGCGGTGAGCGGCTTGGAAATGCTGGCGATGCGGAAGAGCGAATCCGGCCGCACCGGCTCTTTGCGCTCGCGATTGGCGTAGCCGAAGCTGCGCGCGTACACCAGCCGCCCGTCCTTCGCCACCGCCAGTGCCGCGCCGGGGATTTCATTCTCGCGCATAAATTTTCGCATCATTTTATCAAACCCCGCCAGCGCGGGAAAACTCTTCCCCATCTTCGGCAGCTTTTCCGCTGACTGGCAGGCGGTGAAGGTGGAAAGAGCAATTGCAATGGAGAGCAAACGAAAGTTCATCCCCCCTGCTACACCCGTTGGCCGCCGATGACAATCCCAAGACGCCGCGCTTTACGCCATTGGCGAATGGTGGTAGACCTCCGGCATGCAACGACTCTTTTTTGTGGGGCTGATGGTGGCGGGGTTTTCGGCGGGGGCAGCGGTGCCGCCGGAATTGCAGAAGTTTGAGATCGTGAAGCCCACGCCGGAGTGGGCGGGGGAGCGGATCAAGCTGCCACCGGGATTTGCGCCGAAGCTGGGGTTGAAGGGGATTGAGGAAATCCTGTTCGCGCCGGGGATGTTCAAGGCGGAGGCAAAGGATTTTTTCATGTACGTGTTTCTCTTCGCGCTGGAGGGCAAGCCGGTGTTGACGGCGGAGGTGTTGCGGCGTGAGCTGCTGATTTATTACACCGGCCTTTCCAAGGCGCGGATGAATGACCCGAAGATGGACGTCAGCAAATTCACCGTAAAGCTGGAGCCGGTGAAGGAAAACGGCGTGACGCCCAAGGAGGCGATGAACGTGAAATCGTATCGGGCGGAAGTGGTTTGGTTGGAGCCTTTTACGACGAAGAAAATGCAGACACTGCATTTTGAATTGCAGGCGTGGCAGTACAAAGGCTCGGCCAATCAATATTTATTCGTGAGCGCCTCGCCGCAGAAACCCGCGGCGGCCATTTGGAAAACCATGCGCGGCATTCGGGCTTCGGTGAAACTGAAGCCGGTGAAATAAATAATTGCCATGGCTGAAAACACTTCCACTGAATCGCCGCCAGCACCTTCGCCGTTTTATTATGGGGTGCCACTGTTGATTGTGTTGGCGGTGGGGGCGGTATTTTTTTTGGGGGAGAAGGATGGCAATGAGGACAAGGCTGCGCCTTCGCGGAAGGTGGTGGTGGGGAAGGATTATTATGTGCTGGTGACGGTGATGGAATTTCACCCGGCGAAACAAGGCGGCGCAAGCTGGGACGCGGGAAATTCTGCGCCGGATTTGTATTATCAACTGAGCTGGAACGGCAAGACGATTTATCACACGGAAAATGATGTGGTGAAAAATGTGCTCATCGCCAAGTGGTTTGGGCTGGGCGCGAATGTGAGCGTGATGGATTTGCGCAAGGTCCTCTCCAGCGAGGGGCAACGGCTCTCGCCGCGCAACCTCATCAAGGCGGCGTCGATTTTCGTGGAGCCAAACGGCGAGCTGGTGATTCGCGCGTATGACGACGATCCGTTGCGGGATGACTTCGCCGGCGGCTGCGCCATTCCGCTGGCCGATCTCGAGCCGGGTGACAACGCGTACTTCATCGATGCCGAAGGCAAACCCACCCGCGACCGCGCGCGCATGGCGGCCGATCGCGGCGGGCTGAAGCGTTTTGTATTGCGTGTGGTGGACAGCGCGCAGCCGGTGGAGAAACTCGTGGAGGCGTTGCGCTAACCGGCCATGAACCCGCGGCAACTTCAAGTGTGCCTCGCGGTGGCGGCGGGTCTGCTCGGCCTCGGGCTCTTTGCGCCGTGCATGACGCTGCACCCCGCCTTTGGCGACATCACCCCGCTGGTGCGTTTGCTCAAGCCCGACCTCACCGCGCCCAGCACCTATTCCATCCTCGAAGGCATCCGCTCCATGTTTGACGAGGGAAGCATTTTCATCGGCGTGGTGGTGCTGCTGTTTTCCGTTGTGTTTCCGATCTGGAAATTGGGTGTTTATTTTATGGCCGCCGCCCGCCGCGCGCGTGGACTGGATACCGGCGCTTCCGTTCGCTGGGTAAACCAACTCGGCAAATGGTCCATGCTCGATGTGTTTGTACTCGCGGTATTGGTCGTCGCCATCAAGGGATTGCCCGGCGGCTCGCGCGTGGCCATCGAGTGGGGCGCAGCGGCCTTCTGCGCGTCGGTGTTGCTGAGCATTTATATTTCGCTGCACATTGGTGGCCAGCGCAATTCCGTTGCGTCTGAGGCGGCGGAAGACTAGCCTTCGGGATGACCCGGCCTTGGCGGCGGGATGCGTGAAATTTTTCTAATGCGAATTCTGGACAATCTTATTTTCCGTGCCGAGGAACTAGGTGAAGTAAAGATGCAATATCGGCTGGCGGTCATTTACCAAACGGGCGACCGCGTGGAGAAGAATCCGGAGCAAGCGCGGCACTGGTTCGAGCGTGCGGCCGAAAATGGGCACGAGGAAGCCGCCCGGGCCTTGGTAAGAATGGGCGGCAAACCCGTTGAACCAAAAGCAACGAAAGCGAAAAAGCGCGGTGACTCGAAAGAAAAATCTACGGCTGATGATCTGCCGCCGGTGATCCGGCGCAAATCTCGCCAGCAATCCTTGGATCTTGAATCAGGGTTGGAGGGATCAATGGATTGCCCGCACGGGCACGGCCCATTGCAGGAATGGAAGGGCAATTTGCGTTGCTGGATTTGCGGTTGGTCCGATGAGCAATCCGCGTCGTCGCGTCCAATCGCAGCCCAGCCTGAACCCGCCCCCGGGGCAATGGGTCAGAATCTTGGATTCAAGATCGCAAGATGGCTCGG
>DQLO01000061.1 GCA_015660155.1 Verrucomicrobiota bacterium | reverse complement strand
GTTGAACTGGCCGAAATGGCGGGAGATTTTGGAATTGGCAACGATTTCGAGGACGACCCCGCCGACGAAGCCATCGCCATTGAGCCTGCCGTGGAAAAGGTTGCTCCCCGCGATCCCCGCAAAAAGTAGCCCAAATCATCGTTTTTTCACGCGTCCGGCCGTTTTCCAGCGGCCGGGCGTTTTTTTTGGATTTTTCTCAATTTGGGCAAAACATTTCCTAAAGTCACCCCCCTCTTCTGCCGACTTATACATAGCGACATTTACAGCAATAACGCTGTCAACCACGTCCAAGGATGGACTCATCGAGCAGTTGCTCATGAAGTGGTATTATGAGAATCAACACGGAAGTTGAAAACAGCAGTTCCGCGCGCGACCTGAGTCACGCCGAGACGCTCAAGAAATTCGGCCTCTTCTTTCAGAAGATGGGAGAGCTGGATCTTGCTGTGTCCGTGTACTCCCGCGTGCTCGACCTCGGTGCCGATTCCCCCGAGTTGCGCTACACCTTCGGCGCCGCCCGCCTCAAGCAAATCCGCCCCACCGAAGCCCTCGAACATTTCAAAGCCGCTGCCCGCCGAGAACCCTCCGCCCACGGCATCCACCTCGGCATGGCCAATTCCCACCAACTCCTCGGCGACATCACCGCCGCCGAGGCGTGCCTCAAACAGGAACTGCTCGTCAACCCCGAAGCCGCTGATGCCGCCGTCAATCTCGGCTGGATTTTGGAGGAACAAAATCGCGTGCCCGAAGCGCTCATGGAATATCGCAAGGCACTCTACTACGAGCCCAACCACCCCAACCTCCGCTGGAACCACGGCCTCGCCTGCCTCATGCTCGGCGACTTCGCCAAAGGCTGGCGCGATTACGAATTTCGCTGGAAAGCCCGCCAGAAAAAGAAACCCGAATTCAACGCCCCCGAATGGTCGGGCGATCCCCTCGAAGGACGCAGCCTCCTGCTCCACACCGAGCAAGGCTTTGGCGATTCCATAATGTTCCTGCGCTTCGCCCGCCAACTCGCCCGCGCCCGCAACCGCGTTTCGCTCCAATGCCAGCCACAGCTCAAGCGCCTCTTCAAAGGCGTGCCCGAGCTCGACACCGTTCTGGCCCCCGGCGAGACTCTTCCCAAATTTGATGTGCACGCCCCCTTGATGAGCCTCCCCAAACTGCTCAAGCTCCAACGCGAAACCGATCACCACAGCCCCCCATACATTAGCCCCGTCGATTCCCCATCAAAACTCCCCGGCTACAAACCCGGCTACAAACACATCGCCGTCACCTGGACCAGCGCACCGCACAGCGAAATCACCGAAAAGAAATCCGTTCCCTATTCGCTGTTCCGAAATATTTTCGACACCCCCGGCTGCCAATTTTACAGCGTGCAAATCAATGCCGACGCCACCGCCGTGGCTGACATGAATCAACGCTCCAACGTCCACGACCTGCGCGATCACATCAGTGACTTTGCCGACACCGCCGCCATTCTCAGCCAAGCTGACCTCGTGATTTCTGTGGACACCGCCACCGCCCATCTCGCCGGCGCGCTCGGCCGTCCCGCGTGGACGCTCCTGCCCCACGCCGCCGATTGGCGCTGGCGCCTGCATCGCAACGACACCCCGTGGTACCCCACCATGCGCCTCTTCCGCCAAAGCCGCGCCAACCAATGGGACGATGTGATGGAAGAAATCCAGCATTGCCTGCTGAATTACGGCGCGGCACTGCGCACCTCAGAACTCGCCGGAGGCGTGGTGGAAGCGACCGCCGCCAGTTAAGTGCCCTTTTTATTTCGCCCGCTTCTCCCTCACCCTAACCCTCTCCCGCTGAGGTTGTGATTTTTTGAAATGCGGCACGCAATTGGAACGGGGTGGCTTCGGACTCGCAAGCTCGTCCCTCCAACCCCCGTGTTTTCCGGGAAAGGTTGAAATGGAGGGACGAGCTTGCGAGTCCGCGCAGGGCTTGTTGAGACCAATTTGGAAAAACTTACAGGCTCGCTGGGAGAGGGGGAAAACCACGACACGTTTCTGCAACAATTTGCGGTTTCAGAATTGATGGGAAGCATTGGCTACCACTCCCTCTCCCAGCGGGAGAGGGCCGAGCTACAATATCAACCCGCTGCGGGCGAGGGCGTTTGTAGGCCGGCGTTGACGAAGGCGTCGAAAAGATTTTCCGGAATGGCGCGATGAAAGTCGCCGGGGATATCTTGTCCTCCGGAAAGAAAGGTGATGGGCAATTGGGTGGCCAGCATCACGTTCCATACTTTGCTCCAGCGCTCGGCTTCGTCGATATGCGTCAGCAAAATTCCCGCGAGCGGTAGATGCGAAAACGCTCGCGCCTGCCGCAACAGCAAACCCAAATCATACGAGGCGTTGAGCACCAGTTGAATTTCCATCGGCGGCATATCCTCCAAGCCGCGCGCGAGGGCTTCCAGCGCGTCGGGGCTATTGGTCGCCACGCCGGGCAAATCCACAAACCGCATCGTGTCTTCCGGCGGCTGATCGTTGTCATCCCAAAATCGTTCCACCGGAATCTGCATCAACTCGCCGTGCAGGCTGAGAAATTCAGCGGCGTTGCTGTGGTCGCCATCCAGCCGCCACACACGCACGGGCTTGCGGTTCACCAGCGATTCCTGCGTCATCCATTTGCAGAGCGCGGTGGTCTTGCCCGTGCCCGGCGGGCCCACCAAAACGCGCACCGGATTGCCCGGCTTCTCCACGCGCCGGGCGATTTGATTCCAGTATTCCGAAAGCACATCGCGCAGTAATTCCATTTCTTCAATCAAATTGCGTGGCTTGGTGCCGCCCAGAAAATTGCGCGCCTGCGCCGAAAGCCAACGCGCGTGCGAAGGCAATAAACCCAACTCCTCCAAAACCTGCACTGCGGGCATCGCCACCGCCTCGGGACGGCCGCCTTGGACTTGGGCGATCATTTGCGCGAGCTTGGCCGGCAGCTTGGCGTCCGGATTGGGGCCGCCACTCTGCAGTACGCCGGCACCTCCGCGCGCGGTGAGTTCCTCTTCCAGCTCGCCCACGCGCGTGGCCAGTTCCAGCATCGCTTCTTTTTCGGAACGCTCGGGGGTGGATTTCGTGGCCAGCACTTCCACTTGTTTGCCGTTCCACATCCGCTTGAGCAAACCCGCCTGCACGGGGCGCACGTTGAGGATTACGGCGTCGACGCCCAGTTCGTCGCGCACTTTTTCCAGCGCGTCCTGGGGCGAATCGGCGATGAGTTTGACAACATTCATTCGATAAGTGACCGGTCAGCCACAATTATTGAATGGCTGGGATTGCTGCCACGGGCACAATCTCAATCTTCGGCGGCAGCTCCTCGTAGCTGAGAAACGCCAGCTCGGGGAACTTCGCCGCAAAGAACTTGCGGAGTCCAGCCCGAATCATTGCCGAACAAATAATCACCGGCGGTTTGCCCTCGGCGATCATCGGCTGAATGGCCTGATGCAGTTGATGGGAAAGGTGCTCGGCGATCTTGGGATCGATCAGCAGTTGCATTTCGTTTTGCGACGGCCGAATGCCTTTCACCATTTCCTCCTCGAGCCACGGATCCAGCGTGATGGCCGGCAGGTTGCCGGATTCGTCGAGGTAAGGCTTCACCACCTGCACGCCGATGGAACGGCGGGCTTGCTCGGAAAGTTCGTCAGGATTTTTCGTGGTGGCCGCGTAATCGGACACGCGCTCGAGGATGCCCACCATGTTGCGGATGGACACGCCCTCGGCCAGCAGGTTTTGCAACACGCGCTGCACTTGGCCCACCGAGAGTAAATTCGGAACCAATTCATTCACCAACGCGGGATGATCTTCCTTCAAATTATCGAGTAACACTTGCACGTCCTGTCGGCTGAGAATCTGGTGGCAACTGCGCTTGATCGTCTCGCTGAAATGCGTCACCAACACCGACGCCGGATCCACCACCGTGTAGCCCGACACCTCGGCGTTCTTGCGTTCCACCTCGGTGATCCACGTCGCCGGCAAGCCGAACACCGGCTCAGTCGTCTGCACGCCCGGCAGCACCTCGGTGCTGTTGTTCGTGTTCATCGCCAGCCAATAGCCGGGCATCACCTCGCCGGTGGCAATCATTTGGCC
>DQLO01000419.1 GCA_015660155.1 Verrucomicrobiota bacterium | reverse complement strand
GTGAGCGACTACAAAATCAGCCCCTCCGGAGATCGCCAACGCGTGCGCGTTCAAATGTCATTTATTGCCAGCTACCACAACCCCGAATACGGCAAAAAAAAACCCAAGAAGAAAAAGAAAAAATAGCGCACTCAATTTTACAACCCAACTCAACCTAGCGAACGAAAGACAAGGATTATGAAAAAAACCATCACAGCCATCGCGCTGCTGGCCCTCATTGGCACGGCAAGCGCCCAACAAGCGCCTCCCGCGCCTCAGGCTCCGGAGGCAGAACCCATCGTGGTGCTCAAAGGGGAAGTCATGCAGGGCATCGACCTCGATGCCTTGCTGGAAATTTACAGCGATCTGGTTGGTAAAACCATCATCCAGGCGCAGAACCTGCCGAAGGTGACTTTTTCATTCCGCACCAAGAATGATTTCACTCGGCGCGAGGCCATCACCTTTTATGAGACCCTCTTGTCCACGCGGGGCATTGCCATGGTGTCGATGAATTCCAAAGTGGTGCATGCGCTTCCTTCGGCTGAGGTGACAAAAACGCCGCCTGCCATCACTGTGCTGCGCGCGGATCAATTGCCCGAAGGCGATGTGTACATCCACTACGTGCATACCCTCAAATATATTCTAGCCGAGGCCATGGAGCCCTTGCTCGTCACCCTCGCCAAGTCGCCCAATTCCGTCACGGCTATTGAAGGCACCAAGACGCTGGTGCTTCGCGATTTTTCCAACAACGTGCGCGCCATGTTGGCCATGCTGGAGCATGTGGATGTGGAGCAAATCAATGATCAGGAAATCGCCGTGGTGAAAATCAAGTACGCCCTCTCGGCGGATATCGCTGCGGTGATTAGCTCGTACACAGCTAATCCTACATCTCGAGGCGGCCCCAACACGCAGCGCACCACCGGTAGCACCGCCAGCCGTGGCAGCCCCACCAGTCGTGGCAGCACTGGTAGTTCCAGTACTCGTAGATTTGACTCAAGCCTCCAGCCGGCTACCACCAGCACGCGGAGCAGTTCCTCGGGCAGCAGCTCGCGGGGAGGATTACAACAACGCCTTTCGCAGGTTGTTCAGGGCGCGGCCTTTAGCGGCGCGGGCGCGGCCATTCTGGGCGAAACTTCCATCATCTCATGGGAACGCGGAAACGAAGTCATCATCGTGGGCTCTCCCGCCAGTGTGCGGCAGGCCCAGGCGCTCATTGAAAAATTGGATCGCGTGCAACCGCAGGTGCTCATCGAGGCCATCATCATGGATGTGGCCCTCGGCGATGACGCCACCTTCGGGGTATCGATTCGTCAGCAACAACAGGGAATTGTCGGCGGAGGAGCGAGCAAGTTTTCTTCCGCATTGGCTTCGGCGATGGGCCCGGCTGCGTTTGCCGAAAACTCTGTTGGAGGGGCGAACTCCGGGTTTCAGTGGTGGAACACCTTCGGCCTTAAATGGGAAGTGGCGATCGAGGCGATCAACAATGATACGCGCGTTCAAATTCTCTCCACCCCGCGCATCCAAACCACCCACGCCTCGCTGGCCGAGCTGTTCATTGGCGACACGCGTCCGGTGGTCACTGGCTCCATCCGCGATATCAACGGCGGCACCAGCTCGCAATATCAAATGCAAAAAATCGGCATTACGCTTGAAGTTCTGCCGTTCATTAACGACGAAGGCGTGGTGTCCATGGAAATCAACCAGCAAGTTCAAGACATTGTTGGCTCCCAAAACATCGACGGCAATGACGTGCCCATCACCACCGACCGCTCGGCCAACGCCAAGGTCAACGTGCGTGATGGCGAGATGGTGGTGCTCGGCGGGTTTATCAAAACCAAAGTCACCTCGACCGAAAGCAAAGTGCCGGTCGTTGGCGACATCCCGTTGTTGGGGGCTCTTTTCCGGCGCACGGTGGATGTCAATGAGCGCAGTGAGTTGATCATGATGATGCGCCCCACCGTGCTGGCCACGCCCGAGGCGGCTTATGCCAAAGCTTTGAGTGAGGTGAGCAACAAACCCGGCTTCGAGGCGGCGCAATTTTCCGAACGTTTCCTCAGCAATAAATACCGGATAGACCTTGAAGAAGTGCGTGAGCGGAAGAAGAAGATTCTGCTCCAGCGGACAGGGATCGACCTGGACAAGCCAGAGGAAGATTCACTGCCTCAACCCACGCGTGAACGGAATTTGGAAGAACTCCTGAAGCGGCCGCGTCGCTAAACCGTGGGCGCTTTAACGCTGGCCATCGTACCACCAGTTGCACGTTGCGCGGCGGCGGAGGTTGAGGCCCGCTGTGAAGGTGGAGACGAGCATGAACCACAACAGCCGGAAGGGTGAGTACATCACCATCCGGCGGTTCGAGGAAAGCAGCGGTGGGCGGCGGATGATGTGAATTCGCTGCTGCCGTTGGCGCGCCAGTCGTTTGAGGCGGTGGTCAAACTCAATTTCCTCCGCCGCATAAAGTTTCGGGCTGAAGCCTTCCAACTCCCGAAACGCTTCCGCGCGGCAAAAAATATACGAGCCCGCCGGCCATCGAAATGCGCGGCTGATTAAGTTCCAAACCCCCAGCCCAATCGCCGCCCACCACGGCATCGATTCCATCCGAATCACCACGCCGCCGCCGAGGGTGCTTTCCGTTTCCATCAAATCCGCCGTGGCGGCAAAGAGCCCCTCGCACGGCGTGGAATCCGCATCGAGAAAAATAATCCAATCCCCCCGTGCCGCGTTCCCCGCCGCATTCCGCGAGCGGGAGATTTGGTTTTCCGCTTCAAAAACCACCCGCGCCCCGGCGGCCTCCGCGATGGCGGCGGTACGGTCATTGGAATTATTATCACAAACCACCACCTCCATTTCCCATCCCCGCGCGCGGAACGCCTCGCCCGCCGCCTCCACCGCCGCCAAGGTTTCGCCTAACAACTTCTCCTCGTTGAAGGCAGGGATGGCGATGGAAATCAACACGCCGCACTGTGGCTCGAAAGGGTTGGCACGGAAAGTCGGAAGCGCCCTCCCGCATCCTCAGAAAAAAGACCGACTTTCCCCTTCCGCTCTGTTAGCCTCGCACTTGGCGATTGAATGGAGAGTTTTCCCAAAAAAAAGGTGTCCTCCCCGCGCAAGCCGGGTCGATGGCGGCGGCGTTTGCTGTGGGGCACGGGCACGCTGGCGGCGGTGTTGCTGCTGAGCTGGGCGGTGATGACCAGCAATTGGTTCCTGCGCGCGGTGCTGCTGCCCAAGGTGAACCACGCGCTCAACGCCACGGTGAATTTTGAAAACGCCGAGTGGTCGCCCG
>DQLO01000220.1 GCA_015660155.1 Verrucomicrobiota bacterium | reverse complement strand
GCCGGCACCTCCGGCATTGAGTTGTTGAAAGAAGCGCAGGAAGCGCAGCCGGACGCCACGCGCATCCTGCTCGCCAGCGGCATCAGCATCGAGGAAGTCACCAAGGTGCTCGAGAGCGGCCTGATTTTCCGTTACGTTTCCAAGCCGTGGATGAGCAACGACCTGCAAGCCACGCTGATGAACGCCGCGCAATGTTACCAGATGAAGAAGGAGATTGAGGCGCTGCAAAACCGCAACCTCCAGCTCAACGAGCAAATGGCCGCAGGCGGCGGTGGCGAAGGCGGCGCCGGTGGCGAAGGCGGTGGAGTGAGTGCGTTGGGCGAGCAGATTGCTTTTGAGGCGATCAACAGGATGCTTTACACCTTTCACCCCAACCTCGGCAACACCGCCCAGCGCGCCAAGGCGATTTGTAAATCCATTGGCGAGGTGATGGAGCTTTCGCCCGAGGATACCAAAACATTGGCGCTGGCCGCCGAGGCGCACGACATCGGCCTGATGAACACCGAGATTGGCGTGGTGCGCCGCTGGATGCGTGACCCGGAAAAATGCACCGACGAGGAATGGGCGGTTATCAAGGGGCATCCCGAGATTGGCTCCGAGATTATGCTGCACCTCGGCCAACTGAAAATGGCGGATCCCGAGGATGAGGATGAGGAAAATCCTTATGCGCCCATCGCCGAAGTGGTGAAACATCATCACGAATACTGGGATGGCACAGGCTATCCCGACAAACTCAAGGGCGAAACCATCCCGCGCCTCGCGCGCCTGCTCGGGCCGGTGATTTATTATTGCAACCAAACCGCCGCCGACGTGCAGCTCATCAAGTACATGGAGACCGAATTGGCCGATAAAGTGTTTGACCCCGACTCCGTGCGGGCGCTGGTGAAAGCCGTGCCACTCACGCGTATGCCCCGCGGCGAACGCGAAATCCTGCTTATCGAGCTTAAGGCCGGGATGGAGCTTGCGCGGCCCATTTTCAACACCAATGGAATGAAGCTGCTGGACGCGGGCAAGAAGCTCGAGGATCGGCATATCAACAAAATCCACTCCATAAACCGTATGACACCGATAAACCCGTTGGTTTTGGTGTTTTGCTAAAACGGCCATAATCAACAAAAAAGGCCAAAAATCGGCCTTTTCAACAGAAATTCGGCAGCCCTCGGGGATTGCCGCAATTTTTTTCTAAAGTCACCCCCTCGCCTTGCCGATTAAACAGGTAAGGCCTCGTGACGCCTGGTAAATCACGGAGGGTGTGGTGCCTCTAAAACATCTCGACGGCAAGGACGCCGTCTAAATCGACAAATGGAGTTGTCAAAATGGTAATAAATACAAATATGGGTGCGGCACGCAGTTCGCGTTTGCTCGCAGATTCCACGCAAAAGTTGAACGGTGCCCTGGCTCGATTGGCCTCGGGTTCCCGGATCGTTTCACCTCAAGATGATGCTGCCGGTTTGGCGGTATCCACCAAGTTTGAGGCGATGATCAGTCGCAACAACGCTGCGGCCAACAACGTCTCAAGCGCCCTGTCCTACAGTCAGACACAGGACGGCTTTCTCGGGAAAGTCTCCAAAGCATTGGATCGGATGAGTGAGTTGATGAACCTTGCAAACGATGCGACGAAGTCCTCGAACGACAAGGCTAACTACAACACGGAGTTCACTGAGCTGAAAAGTTATATCAGCGATTTGGGCACCAAAGAGTTCAACGGCGTGAGCTTGTTCGACGGTACCGGTTTGGCCGTGACCAAGGACAGCGAAGGCAACACTTGGACACTGAACGCCAGTGACCTGAACGACTCGGACATCACCTCGGTGATCGCCTCCGGCTTCACGGTGACCAGCACTATGAGCACGTTGACCACGTCGATCGAAAGCGTGTCGACCCACCGCGCTCAAATTGGTGGCAACATTCAGCGCTTGCAGCTCACTAACGAGCAGCTCGGCATCCTGAGTGAGAACTTGTCCGCTTCCGTGAGCCGCATCAAAGATGTGGACGTTGCAACGGAGAGCACGCAGTTCGCTCGATACAACATCCTGGTCCAATCCGGTACCGCGATGTTGGCACAAGCCAACCTTCTGCCTCAGTCGGCCCTCCGACTCCTGCAGTAGTAGTAGGCAAACGGTTATCCAACCAATCACAGGCGGCCCCACGGGGCCGCCTCTTTTTTTGGGTTAAGACTGCAACGCCTGCAGCACGCGGCGGATGAGCGGGCGCCAATCCTCGTTTTGTTCCTGACGAAACAGCCGCGCTTCCGGATACCACGGGCTGGAATCCCCCGTCCACAGCCAACGCCAGTCCGGCGCAAACGAAAGCAGCACCCAAGTCGGCCGACCCAGCGCACCAGCCAAATGCGCCGCCGCCGTGTCCACGCTCACCACTAAATCCAGCTCATCCATCACCCGCGCCGTGGCCCCAAAATCCGTGAGCCGCGCCGATAAATCCGTGAACCCCTCCGGCGCGCCGCCTTCGGGCTGCAGCGAAAACCAATCCACCTCCGCCTCCCGCAGCACCGCCAGCGCCTCGGCGGGGAGGGAGCGGCGATCCAGCGGTTGCGCGCCCGAGCCACGCCACGCCAGCCCTACCCGCTGGCGGTTGCCTTGTTTGGGCGGCAGCACGGGGTCGCCCGGGGGTGCTTTAAGATACGGCGTTTCACAGGGAAACGTTTCGAGTGAATCGCCGAACACGCCGGGCAGGCTCATCAGCGGCAAATGAAAATTGGCGGTGGGGGATTGCGGCACGCACGAAAAAACTTCATCGAGGCTGGGCACATTTTCCAGCAGAGGCAGCAACGCGCGCGGGGCGCAGAGTTGCACGCGGCCCACGCGCATCGCGATGCGCGGGAGGTAACGCAGCATTTGCAGCGTGTCGCCAAAGCCTTGTTCGGCGTGGAGGAGCAGGGCGCCCTCGGGCGCGGATTGGCCGGTCCAGCGCGGGATTTTGAAATCCACATCCGGCGTGGTGCGGCCGGGCAGTTGGAAGCGCCATTCGTAATCCGCCCAGGCGCCGGGAAAATCGCCCTCCAACGCGCGCAGGAAAAATCGCTGCCAATGAGCCTCCGGATCTTCTGGCGCGAGTTCCAGCGCGCGCGCGTTGCATTTGCGCGCGGCATCGTGCAGGCCAAAATCCAACTGCGCCATCCCCAGCAACCG
>DQLO01000162.1 GCA_015660155.1 Verrucomicrobiota bacterium | reverse complement strand
TGGCCCGCTGCGGCCGCCAGCTGAAATTGCCGCGCAGCTTCGGCGTAATTGGGTTTGCCGCCCAAACCGGTGTAGTGGTTCATGCCCAAATGAAAATGGTATTCACCATCACCGGGCGGCGGTTTGGAATTCGCAGGCTCCGCACCACTCAGCGCGAGGCCGAGGCAAAGCAGGGGCAGGCAATAAATTCGTGAGCACATCGTTCCTCCACGCAATGGACGGGCCTTCGAACCATCGGGATTTGAGGGTGGTTTTTATCCGGCCAACGGGCAAGCGGCAGTTATGCACAATGGCGGTTGCGCGGGTGAGCGGGGCGTGTCATCCTTGGGCATGACCACTCCTTTTGTGCCCTATCCAGGCAGCGGGATGAATCGTCGGGACATCTTCAAGACCGCGCTGGCGGCGGCGGGTGGCGCGGCGCTGGTGAACGCCCCCCAAGCCCAGGCCGTGCCGGATGCCCGCAAGGCTTCGCCCAAGCGCTTTCGCATGAAAAAATCCATCAACTTGTGGGCTTTCCCCTATCCTGACCGCATGACGCTGGTCGAGTGCCTGCAACTGGCCAAGGACGCGGGCTTTGATGGCATTGAGTTGAATTACGATCTGGAGAGCGATCTCTCACCCAAGAGCGGCCCGCGCGAGTTCGCCGCCATTCGCAAACAAGCCGAGCGCATCGGCATTGCTATCAGCGGCGTGTGCTCGTTTTTGTTTTGGCCGTATCCGCTAACCAGCAATGACCCCAAGGAACGCGCGCGTGGTAGGGAGTTGGCGGCGAAAATGACCGAGGCGGCGCATCACCTCGGCACGGAAAATCTGCTGGTGGTGCCCGGCGCGGTGCACATGCCGTGGCGCGCGGATCACGACCCCACGCCCAACGACGTGTGCGACCGGCGCGCGCGCGAGGCAGTCGGCGCATTGCTGCCCAAGGCCGAAAAACTGGGCGTGCACCTTAACATCGAAAATATTTTCTTCAACGGCTACCTCATGAGCCCGATGGAAATGAACGGGTTCGTAGACAGCTTCGACAGCGCCCACGTGCACGTGCATTTCGACACCGGCAACATCATGCTCTTTCAGTTTCCTGAGCACTGGATTTCTATTCTCGGCAAACGCATTCGCAATGTGCACCTGAAGGAATTCACGAAGAAAGGCACGGATTTCTCGCTCGAAACTTTCCGGCCGTTGCTCGACGGCACGACCAACTGGCCGGCCGTGATGGAGGCCTTCGACACGGTCGACTATCACGGCTACCTCACCTTCGAATATTTTCATCCCTACGCGCACTACCCCGAGGCGTTGATCCACCAGACCAGCGATTCATTAAACCGCCTGCTTGGCCGCCCCGTTTAATCCGACAACCGCCGGCGTCGGATGGTTTCGCGGATGAATGGGTAGGCGAAACGAAGGGTGATGATGAGTGCGTCGGGGGAAAAGGGCGGTGTCGATTTACAAATGACAATTGATGGAATCGCCAATCGAATTCTTCAATCATCAACCCTCACCACCGTGAGTGATCCGTCAAAAATCGTGAGGCTCACCACCTCCGTGCGTGCCACGTGTGGGCCGTGGGGTTCGCCTTTGGGCGCATAAAACAAAGTGCCCGCGGTGTACACGGTGCCGCTCTCCTCCCATTCGCCGCTGAGCACGTAGGCCGTCTCGTTGGCGGCGGGATGGATGTGCGCGGGCACGGTGGTGCCGGCATGGAATTTTCGCAGCACGGTCACGCCGCCGGTGGCTTCATCCTTGCGCAGGATTTTTAATTCCACGCCCTCGTACGGGCCGGTTTGCCATTCTTTGTCTGATTCATTGAGGGTGACAGGAAACATGCGTGCAAAGTAAAAAGTAGAAGGTGAAAAGTCAAAGCCACAATCAATAAACTTTTGACCTGTGGCTTTGACTTTTCACCTTTCCCTTTTTACTTTGCACGCAGTGCATTTATGGCGTGAACCCATCCCGGGCGATTGGCTGCCCAAGGTGTTGGCCAATCTGGACGCGGTGTTGCTCGATCACTGTCATCTCGAGCGCAAAGCGGCGGCCAGCGCGTTGAGCCTGATGAAATATCCCGAGCTAGCCACACGCGCCCGCGAGCTCAATGCCATCGCGCAGGAGGAATTGGAGCACTTCAATTTGCTGCTCGATTTGCTGGAGCAACGCGGTGTGCCCTTCGGCGTGCCGCATCCCAGCCCGTGGATTAGCGGGCTGATGCGCTTCATCCGTAAAGGCCGGCGTGAACAAGTCATCGACCATCTCATCGCCGCTTCGCTCATCGAAGGCCGGAGCTGCGAAAAATTTCAAATCCTCGCCCAAGCCCTGCGCGACACGGAGCCGGAGATTGCGGAACTCTATGCAAACCTCGTGGCCAGCGAAGGCAACCACTACGCCGAATTCTGGCTCATGGCCTGTAAAATCGACAACGCGGAAGCGCATCAGCGTCTGGATTCTTTTTTGGATTTGGATGCGGAATTAATCGCGCAGTCAAACGAATTGCCGCTGTTGCATTAAAGAATAAATTGGTGCGCGAGAGAGGACTCGAACCTCCACCCCCGAAGGGACTGCCACCTCAAGGCAGCGCGTCTACCAATTCCGCCACCCGCGCACGGGGGCGGATAGTCTGCCTTTCGGCGGGGCGTTGGCAAGGGGATTCTGCAAAACAGTGCGGGATTGATTTGCGGGTGCGATTGTCATAACGTGCCGGTACGGAAAGGTGTTTCATTTATAATTTATGCCGGAAAGGGATCATACAGCGGTGGGCGGGGAGGTGCGTCAGCTCTGGGAAAAGGGCTATGACTGCGTTGAGAAAAAGAATTATGACTACGCGCTGGAGCTGTTGAGCATGGCGCTGGAGCAGGATCCGTCGTTTTTTGAGTGTCGGATGGCGCTGCGGGCGGCGCAGATGAAGAAGCACGAGAACGCGGGGCGGTTGGCCAAATTGGCGGCGGTCGCGACGACGGCGCATCACTTGGCGCAGGCGAAGCTGGCGTTGAGCAAGAAAAATAACTTTGGCGCGTTGATGCACGCGGAGAAAATTTTGTGCGCAGATCCTGAAAATTCATCAGGGCATTGGGTGATTGTGAATGCATCAAAGTCGCTGGATTATCCGCAGACTTTAATTTCCTCATTGCAATTACTCAAGCGTGTGAATCCCAAAGACAATAAGTTGACCGAGGAATTGGCGGGGGCACTGGAAATGTTGGGGGATTGGGATCAGGCGGAAGAGGTGATGGCGCAGTTGTCGCGGTTGAATCCAGACGATGCGTATCTTCAACAGGCGTACCGGGACACGGCGGCGAAGGCGACAATTTATCGCGGCGGTTATGAGAAGATGATGGAGGGTGGTGAGGAGGAAGAGGAAAGTAATTTGCCGAGTGATTTCACCTCGGAGGATGTGCTGGAGGAGAAGATTTATTACATGGAGGAAAAGTTGCAGGATGAGCCGGATAATTACAAGTTAGCGGTGGACATCGCGCGGCTGTATGTGGAGCGGTTGGATTTCGAGCGGGCGTTTGAATATTTCGATTGGGTGCAGGAGAAGAATACGGTTGGTGATTCAGCGATCGACAAGGCCATTGCGGAGGCGCACGAGGCGCAGTTTGATTATGATTTGCGCCAGCTGAATCCGGAAGACCCAAACGAAGCTGACGAGCACGCGCGGCTGATCGAAGAGCGCAATGTCTTTATGCTCAAGAATTGTCAGCAACGCGCCGAGCGCTATCCCACGATGCTGGAGTTTCGGTTTGAGTTGGGCGAATGGCTCTTCCGCGCGGGCGATGTGAACGAGGCGATCCACGCCTTCCAACGCGCGCAAAACAGCCCGGGCCATCGGCTGCAGTCGCTGAGTTATCTCGGCCAATGTTTTCTGCAGCGCGGCATGCACGATATGGCGGTGAGCATGTTCGAGAAAGGGTTGCAGGAAAAATCCGCGATGGATGATCAGAAGAAAGAAATGGTGTATCACCTCGGCTGTGTCTACGAAGAGATCGGCAAAATGGCCGAGGCGATGGAGCAGTTCAAAAGCATTTACGAGGTGGATATCGGCTACCGCGATGTGGCGTCGAAAGTGGAGAGTGGTTATATGTAGTCGTCCGTGTCTGATGTAGCCCGGGCCGGTGGCCCGGGTCGAACAACCCAAAACCATTCAAAAACCACCCGGGCCACCGGCCCGGGCTACAAGGTGCCGTTGACGCGCGCGGCGTTTTCAGTTAAGCAAAGGGCATGATGAACTCTTTAATTCGCATCATTCTGGCCGCGCCCTTGTGGGTCGGTTTCAACGGGTTCGCCGCAGATGCCGCCAAGCCGGTGGTTTTCAAGGTGAGCGCGCAGTCTTTCACCGCGCCGGCAACTTGGAAAAGCACGCCCACCGAAAGCCGTATGCGCGCGGCGCAATTTACCGTGCCGGGCAAGGTGAAGGCCGATGCGGCGGAGTGCGTGTTCTTTTATTTTGGGCCCGGTGAAGCGGGCGGCGCGCAGGCGAACTTGCAGCGTTGGGTGCAGCAATTCGCGGCGGATCCCAAGCCGGTTATCAAAATGGAAGACGCCAAGCACGGCGAAACGCCGGTGGTGTATTTGTTCGCCGAAGGCACGTTTATGAGCGGCCCTCCCTTCGGCGGGGCCAAGGTGCCCAAGAAAGATTATGGGATGGCCGCCGCCGTTTTGGGAACGAAGCCGGGTTATATTTTTGTGAAAATGACTGGCCCCAAGGCCACCGTGGAAGCCGCCCGCGCGGATTTCAAAAAAATGATTGAGAGCGGGTTGAAGAAATAAGCGTCTCACTGTCGATGGAAACTTTTCTCAAACGCACCGGATTGGCGTTGTCAGCTCTGATTTCCTGCTGCGCCTTGGCCGGCACGGTGACGACCAAGGACGGACAGGGCTTTACGGGCTTGGTGCAGTTTGCCGATGCGGAGCACTTGAGCGTGGGGCCTGCGAAAGGGCCGCGCAAACTCATTGCACTGGCGGATGTGTTGACGGCCACGTTTGATCCGCCGTTGAATCCTGATCAACTCGCGCACGGCGCGCCGATGGCGGGGAAGGGGCGCGGACTGCTGGCGGCATACCACGACCGGCCGAATTTCAAAGGGCGCGTGATTTATCGGCTCGATGAAACGATCGATCATCAATGGCGCTCCAAGCAACCGGGGTTCGATTTGCCGCGTGATTATTTTTCCGTGCGCTGGAGTGGCGAGTTGGAAGCGCCGGTGACGGGCGAGTATACGTTCACGCTGCTGGCCAATGACGGCGGAAAATTGAAAGTGGGCACGCTGGAGGTTGGCCGAATGGAAGCGCTGGCGGGGTTTCGGGAGCGGGGGAAAGTGACGCTGCAAGGCGGCAAACGGGTTCCGTTTGTTTTTGAGTTTTTCGATAATTACGGCGAAGCCAGCGCGCGGATTCATTGGCAGGGGCCGGGGTTTCAAGCGGGGCCGATTCCATCGCGGCAATTGTATCCGGCTGTGCCGGTGACGCGCGCGCCGCGGGGCATTGCGGGGAAAAACGGGCTGCTCGGGTCTTATTATCAAAACCGGTTTTTTTATGGCGACGCGGTGTTGGCAATTGATC
>DQLO01000055.1 GCA_015660155.1 Verrucomicrobiota bacterium | reverse complement strand
TGAAGCTGATGGAGCGCGACCTTGGCGTGCCGATCAAAATTTTCGGGTTGGCCATCACGGCTTATTTTCTTTTTTTCACCGATGAATTTAAGGGGACCCAGTGGCTGGACGTGGCGTTGGAGCCGGTGCAGCAATTTTTCATGGGCTATGTCCTCATCAATGTGGGGGCGATTGCTTTCCTGTTATTTTTCAATCGATGGCCGCTGCGAGTGGTACACTGGATGACGTTGGTGATGAATTTTGTGGACGCCATGGTGGTGTCGGCGTTGGTGGTTATCACCGGCGGGCTGGATAGCATGGTGTACTATGTTTTTGTGGTGCTCATTATTCGCAACGCCATTAGCATCCCCATACCGGCGACGCAGATTTCCATGAACCTGCTTACCACTGCGGGTTATGCGGCGGCGATTTTCATCTGGAAAGGTTGGTTCTCGCAGGCCACGGGCTTGGATGATGACCTGAGCGGAGTGTTTCCCGGCGCGGCCACCGTGGAGGAAGTGGCTAAGGCAAACACATTGGAGCAGGATCAATATGAAAGTGCGTTGTTCGTGATCCGTGTTTTCTTTTTGGTGCTAATGACGGCGCTTTGTTATGGAGTGCAGGTGTTGTTTGATCGCGATCAAATTTCACAACGCGAATCGCGGGAGTATACCTTGCGGCGTGAGCAATTGCGTTCCACGGGCCGGTTGGCGGCGGAGATTGCGCATCGGCTCAAGAATCCACTTTCGATTATCAACAACGCCGCGTTTTCAATGCAACGGCATATGGGGGGGCGGGATGAGAATGCGGCCAAACAGCTTGATATGATTCGCAGCGAGGTGGATCGTTCGGATATGATTCTCACCGAGTTGATGGGCTACGCGCGACTTTCGGAGGGGCGCGTGGAGCGGCTCAATGTGAAGGAGGAAATGCGATTCTCGATTGAGGATGCCTTCCCGGCGGTGTCAAATTTTGGGATCACCATCAAGCAACAGATTTCCGATGCCCTTCCGCCGCTGATGATGCAGCGCGCGCACTTGCGCGAGATTCTTGTTAACGTGTTTGTGAATGCCCGGGAGGCGACTTCCAAAGGGGGAACGATTGAGATTTCGTGCAAGCCTTCGCCGAACTATACGATTGAAATTCGTGTGAAAGACAGCGGGGTGGGGGTGCCCAAAGACCAGATTGCGCGTATCTTTGAGGCGTATTTCACCACCAAAGAAAAAGGAACCGGCCTCGGCTTGGCCATTGTGAAACAAAATACCGAGCTATACGGCGGCGAAATTGAGGTGGAATCGGAGCTTGGAACCGGCACTGAATTTGTCCTAGTCTTCCCCACCCGAGCCCTTTTGCAAGACAACCAGTCATGAAACCCAACCTTCCTCCAGTTCTTGTGGTTGATGACGAGCCGAACATGCGCGAGACCGTGCGTGAAATGCTCAGTGATGACGGCTATGCCGTGGCCTTGGCCGAATCGGCCGAGGAAGCCCTTGAGATGATGGCCGCGCCCGGCGCGGAATTTTTCATGGTCATCACCGACGGTCGCCTCGGCGGGATGAGCGGCTACGATCTCATCCGCAAGATGGCCAAGGATTATCCCAACCTGCAGGTCATCCTCATCACCGCCTTTGCCACGCCCAAGCTCGCAGTGGAAGCTATTCAGGCAGGCGCGGCGGATTATCTTTCCAAACCCTTTGCCCCGGAGGAATTGTTGCACGCGGTGGAGCGCTGCCGCGATCACTTTGAACTCCTCGCGGAAAACAAAACCCTGCGCGCGCGCTCCCGAGGCAGTGAAATTTACGAGGTGCACCAGATCGTCGGCGAGTCGCCTCAGATGGTCGAGCTGCGTCAGTTCATCGAAACCGTGGGCCCCACCGATTCCACGGTGCTCATCCTCGGCGAAAGCGGCACGGGCAAGGAGTTGGTCGCCGGATCCATCCACAGCCTCAGCCGGCGCAGAGATAAAAACTACATCCGTCTCAACTGCGCCGCCATTCCTGAGACGCTGCTGGAAAGCGAACTTTTTGGGCACGAAAAAGGCGCCTTCACCGGTGCCCTGCGCACCAAGCTCGGCCGCGTGGAGGAAGCGGATGGCGGCACCATCTTTTTGGATGAGATCGGTGACATGAGCCGCCCTCTCCAGGCCAAGCTGCTGCGCTTTCTCGAGGACGGCTCCTTCACCCGCGTGGGTGGCAACGAGGAGAAACGCGTCAATGTGCGCATCATTTCCGCGACCAACCGCGACATCGTGACGGCCATCAAGGAAAACGATTTTCGTGAAGATTTATATCATCGCCTCAACGTGATGAAGTTCTGCCCCCCGCCCTTGCGCGAACGCGGTGATGACGTGGTGCAACTGGCCGGATATTTTCTCAAGCAAAACTGCCAAAACTTGGGCCGGGGCGAGTTGAAACTATCCAAGGAAGCCTCAAAAAAACTGATGGGGCACAACTGGCCCGGCAATGTGCGCGAACTGCGCAACGTGATGGAACGCGCCGCCATTCTCGAGCAAACCGACGAGGTGCAGCCTTCGAGCCTGCCGGATTTCGAAATGGAAATGCGCCTGCGGCAATCCGATGACACCGGCGTGGAAATCAACCTCGACCTGGGCTTCGTCGAAGCCGTGGCGGACTTTGAACGCCGCATGATCAATGCCGCCCTCGAGCGAAATCAATACAACGTGAACCGTAGCGCTGAGATGCTGAAAATGACCCGCCATTCGCTCCGGTATCGCATGCAGCAGCTCGGCCTCTCTAACTCCGGCGGAACCAGCGGTGACGGCGGCGACCGCGAATAACCCCGCCGCCTTGGAGGCCAGCCGCGCCATCACGCGCCGCAGTGCCTCCAATTTGGCTCTCTCATTTGTGGCGCTCGACAAGCGCCGGCGCAATGCCATGAGCGCCCTTTACGCCTTCTGCCGCCAGGTCGATGACGTCGCTGACGAGGAAACCCAACCCCGCGAACAACGTGCCGCCACCCTCCAGGATTGGCGTGAGGACGTCCAGCGCGCCTGCGAAGGTGGTCAGCCGCGCATCCAGGTCAACCAAGCCTTGCAACCGGTCATCGAGCAATACGCCCTCAAGTTCGAGCACTTCGATGAACTCATTCGCGGTATGGAAATGGACCTCGCACAGGATCGCTTTGCAACTCTCGAGGAGCTTGACCTCTATTGCTAC
>DQLO01000096.1 GCA_015660155.1 Verrucomicrobiota bacterium | reverse complement strand
AGGTGCGGCCGTAACCCACTTTTTTCGTAAGCTCTTTGCCGTTGGCATCCATCAGAATGATCGTCGGATAGCCGCGGACAGCAAAGGCTTTGGCTTGCTCGCGATTGTACTCGGCTTGATCCTTGGTGACCTTGCTCTTGTCGCGCGGAAAATCTAACTCAACCAGCACTAGGTTTTTCTTGGCGTACGCCTTAAACTCTTTGGAGTCGAAGACGTTCTTTTTCAACGCTTTGCACGGGGGGCACCAATCCGAGCCGGTGAATTCCACGAGCACGGTCTTGCCTTCTTTCTTGGCTAATTCCTTGGCTTTTTCAATGTTTGTCAGCCAGCCTTCGCTAGCGGTGAGGCTGAGGCTCAAGGCAAACAGAGTTGTTAGTACGATTGCTTTTTTCATTATCAATAACCTTTGTGGTTTGGGGGTTAATGTCGATGGGCTGAGTTTACGCCGCCACGGCGCTTTCGCGCCACACAATTTTTCCGGCCACCACAGTCATTGTTGCGCGGCCTTTGAGGGTCCAGCCGTGGAAAGGGGTGTTGGCGGATTTGCTCGGGCTCGCGGCCGCGTCGTACACCCACTCGGTGTCGGGATCGAACACCGTCACGTCCGCATCCGCGCCCTCGGTCAAGGTGCCCTTATCGAGCTTGAGCAGCGTGGCGGGGTTGACTGTGTATTTGGCAATGAGCGCTGGCAAATCGAGATGGCCCGCGTGGAAAAGTTGCATCAGCGACAGAGCCAATTCTGTTTCTAACCCCGTGATACCGAAGGGGGCGTAGTCAAACTCCACTTCCTTTTCGTGTGCGCAATGCGGCGCATGATCGCTCGCGAGGATTTCCAGCGTGCCATCGGCGAGCCCAGCGATGATGGTCTTGCGATCCTCGGCCGTGCGCAGTGGCGGATTCATTTTGCAGTTTGTATCAAACGAAGGCCACTCCGTGCGTTGCGATTCAGTTTGAAGTTCGCGGCCATCCTCGGCCCAGAAATGTTCGCTGCCGCCGATGGCCGCATCGGTGAGCGTAAAATGATGCGGGCATGCCTCGCCGGAAATGCAAATGCCGCGCGCCTTCGCTTGGCGGATCAACTCCACCGACCGCGCGCTGCTCACGTGTTGGCAATGGATGTGCGTGCCGGTTAACTCAGCCAGCTCGATGTTGCGCGCCACGATTAAATCCTCGCCCGCCGCCGGCCAGCCTTTGAGGCCGAGGTTGGTGCTCCAGTAGCCCTCGTGCATCACGCCATCGGTCACGATGGAATAATCCTGGCAATGATCCATCACCGGCAGATCAAACATTTTGGCGTACTCCAGCGCGCGCCGCATGAGGTCATGGTTCTGCACGCAATGACCGTCATCGGTGATCGCCACCACGCCGGCTTGTTTCAGTGAGCCGATGGGCGCGAGCTCTTCGCCAGCGATGCCTAGTGTAATGGTGCCGGTGAGGTAAACATTCACCATTGCCTCGCGCTCGGCTTGGTCCTGAATGAGTGCCACCGTTGCGGGGCTATCAATGGTCGGCGATGTATTGGGCATGCACACCACCGAAGTGAAGCCGCCCATCGCCGCTGCGGCCGAGCCGGTAGCGATGTTTTCCTTAGCCGTTTGGCCCGGCTCGCGGAAATGCACGTGCAGATCAATCAACCCCGGGCAAACCACTTGGCCGGTGCAATCGACCGCCTCCGCGTCAGTCGGCATTTCCAGCCCCGCGCCAATGGCCTTAATTTTGCCATTGGATAAAAGCACATCCGCAATTTCATCGCGGTCATTGGCCGGATCAATTACTCGCCCGCCTTGCAAGAGAACAGAACTCATCGGCCCGCAGCCTACCCGCTGGAGGGAAGGAAGCCAAGCGCGATGGTGTTTGTGTTTGCAATGATCGCGTGCCCGTGGTCGATGCCCTCATCGACGAATGGAAAACCGGCCAGCGCTACTCCCCGTGATTTGACAAATGCACCGAGCCCACTATGATACTTCCCGCGCGGGTGTCGTATAATGGTATTACTCCAGCCTTCCAAGCTGATAACGCGAGTTCGATTCTCGCCACCCGCTCCAGAATTTTACGGGTCAATTTTCAATGATCAAGTTGATTTCTCGAGCTTTGAAAATTGATCATTGAAACTTTCCCAATCATCCACGTCTGCCAACTCACGCAGCAATTTCACTGTTAATCCCGCCTTGTCCGCTTTTGCCAGAGTTGTTTGTAAAACCGTTTTCGTGCTCCATTCGATTCCGTCAAACAGAGCAGGGCAGGGCGCGTTCAAGCCGATCAGCCAATAACCGCCGTCTTTGGCGGGGCCGAGGACGGCGTCCTGAGTTTGGAGCGCCTCGGCTGCGGCTTGTAAGTCGCAGATTTTCACTTCGGGGCAATCGGAGCCGATAATGATTGCGGGGCCATTCGCTTCAGAGAAGGCGCGGTGCATTCGTTTGCCGAGATCGCCGTTGCCTTGGGGACGGGCAGTCCAGTCATCGCTCAGCCACGGAGTGATTTCGTTTTCCGCATCATCGGGCGTGAAGCGTAACTCCGCGTGGGCCAGGGGAGCCAGATTAGCAAGCACGGTTTCGGCGAGTTGACGATAGGCGTCGCACGCGGCTTCGTTTCCGATGGCGGCGGCCAATCGGGTTTTCACAAAACCGGGGCGCGGCGCTTTTACAAAAATAATGATGCGGGGTTCGGGCATCCTTGACATTCGGGGCCAATCATTGTGCCATCGGCCTCCCCATTCAACCACGGGTTTTTATTTTGAAAAAATACAACGTCGGCATAATCGGATACGGCTGGGCGGCCACCGCTCACATTGACGCCATCAACGCCTCGGGCATGGCTCAGGTCACTCGCATTTATTCATCGCGCCTGCTGGATGACGATGAACTCAGCGCGCGCCACGGCAGCCGCATCAAAACCACCACCAATCTCAACGCCATGCTGAAGGATCCCAACGTGGACGTGGTGGACGTGACCAGCTACCCCTACCAACACGCCGATCAAGTGGTCGCCGCGGCCAAAGCGGGCAAGCACCTTATCATTGAAAAACCTCTCACGCTTACGCAGCCGAGCTTGCGGCGCATGGTGGCGGCGGTGAAGAAAGCGCGTGTGAAAGTTTGCGTGTGTTTTGAGTGCCGTTTTGCATCGCAATTTCTCACGATAAAATCGGTTGTCGACCAGGGCCTCATCGGCAAAGTTCATTACGGTGAAGTGGATTACTATCACGGCGTCGGTCCGTGGTACGGACAGTATCGGTGGAACACCAAAAAAGATGCGGGCGGCAGCAGTTTGCTTTCGGCCGGTTGCCACGCGATGGACGCGCTCTTGTATTTTATGGGCTCCACGGACGTGGTGGAAGTAACCAGTCACTCCACGCAGTCAAAAAACAAAATTTTTAAAAAGTACGAATACGACACCACCAGCGTCACGATTCTTAAATTCAAAGACGGCCGCCTTGGCAAAGTCGCCAGCGTCATTGATTGTTTGCAGCCGTATTATTTCCACACCCATCTCGTCGGCAGCGAGGGCAGTATTTTGGACAATAAATTTTACTCTAGCAAAATGGGCGGCCTGAACAAAAATGAATGGAGCACGCTGGCCACGCAACTGGTGGATTCGGGCGACGTAAGCGACCACCCGTATCAAACGCAATTCGAAGCCTTCTTCACCGCGCTACGCGCCGGCAAAGAAATGCCACACACAAACCTCGCGGACGCCGCGCGCACGCATAAAATTATTTTTGCCGCTGACAAATCCGCCGCCACCGGCAAACCCGTGCGGATCAAATAACCATGCCCAAATCATCGGCTATTGCCATCGGAGCGCATCCGGATGACATCGAGTTTGCCATGGCCGGCACGCTGTTGCAGTTGCAGGCGGTGGGTTGGGAGATTCATTATTTCAATCTCTCCAGCGGCAATTTGGGCAGCGTGAAACTGAATGCCGCCCAAGCCACCCGCACCCGCGCGCGGGAAGCCAAAGCCGCCGCCAAAATTCTGGGCGCAAAATATCACGCGAGCATTTGCCGCGATTTAGAAAATATTTACGACGTGCCGACACTGCGAAAAGTTGCGGCGGTGATTCGCAAGTCTAAAGCCTCCGTGGTGCTCACGCATTCGCCGGTGGATTACATGGAGGATCACACCAACACCTGCCGCCTCGCGGTGACTGCGGCCTTCGCGCACGGGATGCCCAACTTCAAAAGCGTGCCCGCCGCCAAACCTTTTGCGCACAACGTCACCGTGTACCACGCGATGCCCCATAGTTTGCGCGATCCTTTGCGCCAACGCGTAATGGCCGGTGCATTTGTGAACACGACGGCGGTTCGCGCGCGACAAGTGGAGGCGCTCGCCGCCCACCAAAGCCAACAGGATTGGCTGGATGTGAGCCAGGGAATGAATTCATACATCAAAGCGGGTGAGGAGGTTTCGCGGCTGCTTGGGCGTTTGTCCAAAAAGTTCAAGTTCGCCGAAGGTTGGCGACGGCATTTGCACTTCGGTTTCAGCTCCGAAGAATTGGATCCGCTGGCGGATGCCCTCGGGAAAAATTATTTGATCAATCAAAAATACGAGCGCGCGCTCGAAAAGGAAAAATAATATGCCACGCAAACTTAGCACCATTGCTCCCGATTGGTGGGATTACACCACACTGGAAAACGACCTCATTCGTGATGCCGCCAAGCTCACGCCGCGCCAAATTGAGAAGCTCGCGCGGCCCGGCTTTCGCGTGGTGATGTACGACACGCTGGAGGATTTTTACCTCGCCGAGGCGCTGGAATATATCGACGCGTGGCGTGCTTCCACGCCGGATAATCCCGTCGGCATTTGCGGCCCCATTGGCCCCACCGAACAACTGCCGCTCGTGGCGCGCCTTGTCAATGCCCTCGAGGTCAGCATCCGTTCGGCGCACTTTTGGGGCATGGACGAATGGTATGATGGTAAGCGCGAAGTCTCGGTTAAGCACCCGCTTTCGTTTGAAAGAGCCGACCGTGAATTGTGTTTCAACAAAATTGATAAAACCCTCCGCATGGCCGATGAAAATTTACATTTCCCCAAGGCCGACACCAAGCCCTTCATCGATAGTTGGGAAGGCGTGCGCTGCGCCGTGATGCAAGGCGGGCAGGGCGACATCAAACACTGGGCGTTCAACGATCCGTTGCCACGCAAAGGCAAATGGAAAAACAATCCGCCGTCCGCCAAGGAATACCGCAAACTCGGCACGCGCATCGTGGATTTGCATCCGGTGACCCTTGCCCAAAACGCCCGCACCAGCGGCGGCGGCAACATCAGTATGGTGCCGCAGCAAGCCATCACCGTGGGCCCGCGCGAAACGTGGCTTGCGGAGAAGGTCAGCATTTGGCAAGCCGGCGCGCACGATAGCCCGTTCGGTCAACGCCTCACGACGTTGATGATTTCCAAAGGCATCGCCGACAGCGCCGTGCCAATGAGCCTGCTGGCCGATCACCCCAACGTGCAGTTCAACTTCTACCGCGGCGGCCTCGGCACTTGCGAAGTGGAAATGCACTAATGAACTGTCAGCCTCACGAATTCTTGCCCTCCAGCCCGTCGCCCCTATAATCCGCGCCGTGTTGGACATTAAATACATTCGCCAAGAGCCCGCCGTCGCCAAGAAGCGGTTGGGCGCGCGTGGCGAGGATGCAAGCCGCATTGATGAACTGTTGGCGCTGGACGAACAACGGCGGGCGTTGGTCACCGAAGCAGAGGCTTTACAAGCCACCCGCAACGCGGTTTCCAAAGAAATTGGTGCACTGATGGGCCAAGGCAAAAAGGACGAAGCCGAGGCCAAGAAAACCGAAACCGGCGAGCTGGGCAACAAGGTCGATTCGCTTAACGCACAACGAGTCGAGGCCGATGAAGCGTTCAATAATTTGATTCTCACCCTCCCGAATCTCGCCCACGAAAGCGTGCCCGTCGGCGATGAAAGCGCCAATGCGGAAGTGAAAGTGGAAGGCGAAAAGCAGACGTT
>DQLO01000271.1 GCA_015660155.1 Verrucomicrobiota bacterium | reverse complement strand
TGGCCGGGAATTTTCACGCAGCTGCCAATTGAGAAAAATCGATTATTAAACATTCAAGCCGCTGAGATTTCATCCACAAAAGGGAATTCCGGGGAAGTGCTATTCGCAAATGAAAAGGGCATTGTTATCGGATGCGGTGAACAATCGCTCAATCTCCTGAAATTACAGCGCGAAGGCAGCCGCCCCTTGAACGTGGCGGAATTTCTCAATGGCTGCCCATTGCAAGCCGGACAACGGCTCGGCTGATTCCACCCATTTTATTTTCAAACTCCCACTTGACATTTGATCCCCGTGGCCTAAATTAAACGCCTGATTCAAACGGACGTTTGAATCAATGGCTGAAATGAAGGATACCAAGCGTGATATTTTGGATGCGGCTGAGCAGCTCTTTGCCGTGAAAGGTCCGCACGCGACTTCGTTGCGACAGATCATTGGGCGGGCCAAGGTGAATCTGGCGGCAGTGCATTATCACTTTGGCAGCAAGGATTCTTTGTTGCAGGCGGTGATGGCGCGACGGTTGGTGCCTTTGAATGCTGAACGTCTGGCGTTGCTGGAGGAACAGGAGCGTAAATGCGGGCGGCGCGTCATACCGCTGCGCAAGGTGCTCGTCGCGCTGGTGGGGCCGGCGTTGCGGTTGAGTCGTAACTCCAAAAAGGGCGGGGCGGTGTTTATGCAATTATTGGGCCGTTGCTTCATGGAACCGGATCCGAAAATTCAGGCCATGCTGGATCGCCAATTGCAGGAGGTGGCCGGCCGATTCATTCCCGCGCTGCAACGGGCATTGCCGAAATTACCGACGGAAGATTTTTTTTGGCGCATTCATTTTCTGGTTGGCGCCATGGCGCACACGATGGCGGATGCGGAACGGCTGCGCACTTTTTCGGGCGGTCGTTGTGATCCGGATGACACGGAGGTGATGATCGATCAGTTGGTCAATTTTTTGACCGCAGGTTTCAAGGCCAAATCACGATGAATATGCGTTACCGCAATATGTTTTTGTTAACGATCGGCTGCGTGCTGGCTGGCTGCGCGCTGCCTTTGCCGGAACGCCCGGACTTTTCCATGAACTTGCCGGCGCATTGGGCGGCGGGCCAAAGTTCGACGAATGCACCGCACGGCAAATGGTGGGAAACGCTGGGCAATGTCGAGTTAGCCGGTCTGGTCGAGGAAGCGTTGGCCAATAATCCGGATCTGCAAGCGACCGCGGTGCGGTTGGAGCAAGCGCGTTTGCGGCAGCACATCGCGGGCGCGGATCGGCGGCCCACGTTGAGTGCTTCGCTGGATGCGAGCAAGAAGCGTAGCAACTTTATTGGGCTGCCGATTGGCGGATCCTCGGTGCTCACGTCGCGCTCGGAAAATTATGGGTTTACGCTCTCGAGTAATTGGGAGGCGGACGTGTGGGGCCGCATTCGCGCCGGTCAACTGGCGGCTTCAATGGACACCGCCACCGCGCGGGCTGAGCTACGCGCGGCGCGGCAATCGTTGGCTGCCCAAACGGTGAAGGCGTGGCTGACGCTCACCGAGGCGCGTGAGCAATTGGGATTGGCAGAGGCCAATGTTGCCATCCTCGAAACCACTGCGCGCCAGGCCAACTTGCGTTACGGGCTTGGCGTGGGGCCGGCGCTGGACTTGCGTTTGGCCGAGGTCAACCTCGCTGCCGCGCGGGCTGGCGTGGGGCAATGGCGTTCCCCGCGTGCGGAGGCCCGGCGGCAATTGGAAGTGTTGCTCGGGCGTTATCCCGCTGGCGCATTGGAGGGCGTGCCGGTTTTGCCGGAATTATCATCTGCGATTCCCGCGGGTTTGCCGTCGCAACTGCTCACGCGCCGCCCAGATATTTTGGGTGCGCACAGCCGGTTGATTGCCGCCGATGCCCGGACGGCCGTTGCGCGCGCGGAATTGTATCCAAAATTTTCACTCACTGCTTCGGGCGGCACTTCCAGTGATGAGTTTGAAAATTTAATGAACAACAATTTGCTGGTGTGGTCGTTGGGCACAAATCTCACGCAGCCAATTTTTAACAGCGGCCGATTGCGCGCCAACGTCAAACTGCGCGAGGCGATGGCGGCCGAGGCGGTTATCCAATATCGCGCCACCGTGCTCAATGCGTTTGCCGAGGTGGAGACGGCGTTGGCGAACGAGGGCTGGTTGGCCGGGCGCGAAGCGCGCTTGACCGAAGCCGCCAGGAAGGCCGCGCAGGCGTTGGGGTTGGCTGAGAATCGCTTTACGCGCGGACTGGAGCCTTTTTCGCGGGTGCTGGAAACGCAGCGGCGCGTCAATGAATTCAGCAGCCAACAAGTGAGTGTGCGACGGTTGCGTTTGGAAAATCGCGTGAATCTTCACCTCGCCTTGGGCGGCGGTTTTGATGCGCCAAAGGAGGAGGCCCCATGACGCGGCGTGTGTTGCAAATCGCTTTGCCGGTGCTGGTGCTGTTGGTGGGCGTTTACGGTTCGTGGTGGCTGGCGACACATCGCAAAACCGTCACGCCGCGTGAGGTGGCGCGCTTCAAGCCGCGCGTTGAGTCGATGGTGGTGAAGCTGGAAAAATTTCAGCTGGAAGTTCGTTCGCAAGGCACCGTGATGCCGCGTCGCGAAATTGGGTTGTCGCCGGAAGTAAGCGGTCGGGTGGTTTGGGTTTCCCCGCAACTGGTAACCGGCGGACTTTTCGCGCGCGATGAGGAATTGGCACGGATTGATCGCGGCGATTACGAGTTAGCGTTGCGGCAGGCCTCGGCGGATATTCAATCTGCGCAGGCGAGCATGACCAACGCCTTGGCGCAGGTGAGCAGTGGTGAGGCGAAAATGGCGCAAGCGCAGGCGCGCATCACGCGCGAAGAAGCGGAGGCCGCCGCCGCGCGGGCGGAGTGGAAACTGCTGGGCCGCGAGGGCGAGCCTCCGGCTTTGCTGGTGCGCGACCCTCAATTGAGAGAAGCGCGCGCGGCGTTGGCGTCAGCCAAAGCGTTGAGGGGCGCTTCGCAGGCGCAGCATGAATCGGGCAAGGCGGCGTTAGCGGCAGCAGGAGCGGCGCGGGATCAGGCTCAAGTGAATCTGGAACGTTGCGTGATGCTTGCGCCATTTGATGGGCGCGTGAAATCGCAGTCCATCGGCGTGGGTCAGTTGGTTTCGCGCGCGAGTGTGTTGGCGAAAATTCAGCCGGTGGCGGTGGCCGAGGTGCGGCTGCCTTTGCCGATCGGAGAATTAAAGCACCTGGAATTGGGCGATGCTTTTCGCGGCGGCGCGGTGGATGGCCCGGCAGTGAAACTCACCGCGGGCGGGGATGAATGGATTGGGAAAATCATCCGAACGGAGGGTGAATTGGAAACGGGCACGCGCATGATGGCAGTGGTGGCGAGCGTGCCCGCGCCGTACGCCGAGGGAAGGCCTGCGTTAAGTTTCGGGCGGTTTGTGATGGCGCGCATTGAAGGGCGCGCGCTGGAAGGGGTGGTGGTTTTGCCGCGCGTTGCGTTCCGCGAGGGTGGGGTGGTGTACGTGCTGCGCGAGGGTAAGTTGTTTTCGCAAGCGGTGAAGGTTGCGTGGAGTGATCGCCCGTGGGTGGTGATTGGCTCGGGGCTGAACGAGGGCGACCGGATTTGCTTGTCGCCGCTTGATTCATTTGTGGAAGGCATGGAGGTGCGGGCGGATGAATAGCATCATTGAATGGTTCGCGCGCAACCGTGTGGCGGCGAATTTGTTGGCGGCATTTATTTTAGTGGCGGGGTTCCTGGCCATTCCAAAAATCAAACAGGAGGTGTTTCCGGAGTTCGATTCGAACTGGGTGATGATTGAGGTGCCCTATCCGGGAGCCGCGCCGGAAGAAGTGGAAAATGCAATTTGCGCCCGCGTGGAACAGGCGGTGCAGGGGTTAGGGGGCGTGAAGCAAATGGTCTCCACCGCGGCCGAGGGGGTGGGGGTGGTGGCGATCGAATTGTTGCCGCACACGGACGGGAAGAAATTTCTCGATGAAGCGAAATCGAAAGTGGGCGCGATTGACACGTTTCCGGATGAAGCTGAAAAACATAAAATCAGCGAAATCATCATTCGCAAACAGGTGATTAATGTGGCCGTGAGTGGCGAGGTGGGCGAGCGAGCGCTCAAGCGTGCGGGGCAACGGGTGCGGGATGAATTGCTGGCGCGCCCCGGCATCACGCAGGTGGAATTGGTGAACGTGCGCCCGTACGAGGTGACCATTGAATTGCGCGAGGAAGACTTGCGGCGGTTCAATCTTAGCTTTGACGAGGTTGCGGCGGCCGTGCGCGAAGGCTCGCTCAATCTTCCCGGCGGCACGCTGAAAACCACCGGTGGCGATATTTTGCTGCGCGCCGAGATGCAGGCGTACGGACAGATTGACTTTGAATCCCTGCCGGTACGGACCGAGCCCGATGGCAGTCGCCTCACGCTGGGGCAAGTGGCGCGGGTGGTGGATGGATTTGCGGAGGTTGATTCGCACGCGCGTTTTGACGGGAAGCCTTCGGCGCTGGTGCGGGTGTTTCGCGTGGGCGACCAAAGCGCGCTGGAGATTTCGCGGCTCGTCAAAGAATATGTCGCCACCGCGAAGCCCAGCATGCCGGCGGGCATCACGCTGGAAACGTGGCAGGACGATTCCTCCTACTTGCGCAGCCGCCTCGACCTCCTGTTGCGTAACGGACGCGCGGGGCTCATTTTGGTATTCTTCATCCTCGCTTTGTTCCTGCGGTTTCGGCTGGCGATGTGGGTGACTTTTGGCATCCCGGTTTCCTTCCTCGGCACGCTTTGGCTGATGCCGGCGATGGACGCCTCGATTAGCCTCATCACGCTTTTTGCCTTCATTGTTGTGCTCGGTATTGTGGTGGATGACGCGATTGTGTTGGGTGAAAACATTTACACGCATCAGGAAAAATACGGCCCGGGCATCAAGAGCACCATCAGTGGCGCGCTGGAAGTGGGGCGGCCAGTGATCTTTGGGGTGCTCACCACCGTGGCGGCGTTTTACCCGCTGCTTGCCATCGAGGGCAACACGGGAAAAATTTTGCGTTACATTCCGTTGATTGTGATGCCCACGCTTTTGTTTTCGTTGGTGGAGTGCCTGTTCATTTTGCCGGCGCATTTGCGGAATTTGCCCGATGTGAAAAAGGAAAAAAAACCGGGGCCGTGGTCGCGATTTCAAAGCGCCTTTGCCGGGGGCGTGCAGCGGTTTATTCTGAAAATTTACCAACCCTTTCTCGAGACGTGTTTGCGCTGGCGGTATCTCACGCTTTCGGTGAGCGTGACGGCTTTGTTCATTACCCTCGCGGGATATGCGGGCGGCCATTTCAAATTTATTTTCTTCCCACCCGTGGAGGGCGACAACGTGGCGGCGTGGGTCAGCTTCGCGCGCGGCACGCCGGTGGAGGTCACTGAAAAAGCGGTGCGGCAACTGGAGGTCGCCGCCGAAAAATTGCGCGAGGAAATTGCCGCGGGCGGACAAGACGGCACCAACGTCATTCGCCATTCGCTTTCCAGCATTGGGGAGCAACCCTTTCGGATGGAGGCGGAAATGGCGGGCGGCAATT
>DQLO01000131.1 GCA_015660155.1 Verrucomicrobiota bacterium | reverse complement strand
GGCATCGTGGGCAAGTCGCCCGACAAATACGCGGTGTACCTCGGCGGCAACGTCGCCGGCACGCGCTTGGCGCGCTTGTATAACCAAACCGTACCCGCCACCGAAATGGCCGACCAACTGCGCCCCTTGCTCGAACGCTACGCGCGCTATCGCCACGAGGGCGAACGCTTCGGCGACTTCTGCGCCCGAGAAATCTGGCCGGAAATTGAGGTGGCGATATGACGCCGGAAGCCATTTCTGAAGCCAACGATTTGCTGCGCGGAAAGTCGCCGGCGGAAGCGGTCAAGTGGGCCATCGCGCAGGCGGATGGCCGTGCAATTGTATCGACAAATTTTCGCCCCTACGAGGCGGCGATTTTGCATTTGGTGACGCAGGCGCAGCCAGACATTCCGGTTTTGTGGGTGGACCACGGATACAATCGCGAAGCGACTTACAAGCACGCGGAGGAATTGAAGGCGCGACTGAATTTGAACATTCAGGCTTTTGTGCCCAAACTTACCACGGCGCATTACGACGCGGCGCACGGCGGAATGCCGGAGCCAACGGAGGAGAACGAGGCCGCCATCAAGGCGTTCAGCACGGTGATGAAGTTGGAGCCGTTCCAGCGCGGCATGAAGGAGTTGGCACCGACGGTGTGGTTCACCGCGCTGCGCAAAGTGCAGAACCCAAACCGCGCGGAGTTGGACATCGTGAGTCCGGACAACAATTTTGGTTCATTAAAAGTAAGCCCCGTTTTCAATTGGAGCGATGAGGAGATGGAGGCTTATTTGGAAGAGCACGACCTCCCGAATGAATGGGATTATTTTGACCCCGCAAAGGCCGATGAGAAACGTGAGTGTGGTTTGCACGCGGCGTGGGGCGGAAAGGCGGTGGCGGACAAATGAGTTCGTATCATCTCGACCATCTTGAGTATTTGGAGACCGAGGCGATTCATGTGCTTCGGGAAGTGGCGGCGGAATTTGAACGACCGGTGGTTTTGTTTTCGGGTGGCAAAGATTCTATCTGCATTTTGCGTTTGGCGGAAAAGTCATTTCGGCCTTCGGATATTCCAATGCCGTTTTTGAATGTCGAGACGGGGCACGAGTTTCCGGAGTTGATCGAGTTTCGAGACCGGCGCGCAGAGGAACTGGGCGCGAAACTGATTGTGCGAACGGTGGATGAGGCGGTTGAAAAGGGACTGGCCACGCCGACGCCGGGACAGACCAGTCGCAATCAATTGCAGATTCCCGTGTTGCTCGGCGCGATTGATGAATTTCAATTCGACTGCTGCATCGGCGGCGCGCGGCGCGACGAGGAGAAGGCGCGCGCGAAGGAACGCTTTTTCAGCTTTCGTGATTCTTTTGGACAATGGGATCCTAAAAACCAGCGGCCAGAAATTTGGAATTTATACAATGGGCGCCTCAATCCCGGTGAAAACATGCGCGTTTTTCCGCTCTCCAACTGGACGGAAACGGATGTATGGGAGTACATCCAAAAAGAAAACTTGGAAGTGCCGAACATCTATTTCAGCCACGAACGCGAATGTTTTTTTCGTGGCGGCCAGTGGTTGCCCGTGCCGCCGGCGCATGATGGAAACGGCACTCCCGATCCGTACGAAGGCGCGCGCCCGACGAAGGATGAGGAGAATCGCACGATGACCTGTCGCGTTCGCACCATTGCCGATATGATTTCCACCGGCATGATCGAAAGCCCCGCCGAGTGCATCGACGAAATCATCGTCGAAGTCGCCGCCGCCCGCGTGACCGAACGCGGCACACGCGCCGATGACAAGGCAAGCGAGGCCGCAATGGAGGATCGAAAGAAAGCGGGGTATTTTTAATCCGTGGAATCCGTGTCCCAACATCCCATTGAGCTGCTGCGGTTTAACACGTGCGGGTCGGTTGATGACGGCAAGAGCACGTTGATCGGGCGGTTGCTTTATGATTCGAAATCGATCATGGAGGATCAGATGGAGGCGCTCGAGCGTTCGGCGGATATCACCGGCGGCGGGAAGGTGAATCTCGCCAACCTCACCGATGGCCTGCGTGCCGAGCGGGAGCAGGGGATTACCATCGATGTGGCATACCGATATTTTGCCACGCCAAAGCGCAAGTTCATCGTCGCCGATACGCCGGGCCACGTGCAGTACACGCGCAATATGGTGACGGGCGCGAGCACGGCGAATCTTTCCATCGTGCTGATCGATGCGCGCAATGGCGTGATCGAGCAGACGCGCCGGCACAGTTATATTTCCGCGCTGCTCGGCATTCCGCACATTGTGTTTGCGATAAACAAGATGGATCTCGTGGACTGGAGCGAGGAACGCTTCCGCGAAATCCGAGATAACATTGAGGATTTTCTGCCCAAGCTGGACACGTTTAAGGATGTGAAATTTGTCCCACTCAGTGCGCTGGAGGGCGACAACGTTGTCACGCCATCCGCGCACACGCCGTGGTACGAAGGGCCGACTTTGATGGGACATCTCGAATCCGTGCACATCGCCAGCGATTGGAATCTGAACGCGTTTCGGTTTCCTGTGCAATGGGTGAATCGGCCGAACAATCCCACCGACAAAACACTGCACGATTTTCGCGGGTTCTCCGGCCAAATCGCCGGTGGCATTGTGAAGGTCGGGCAAGAGGTGCTGGTGCTGCCGAGTGGTCGGAAGAGTTTCATCAAAGAAATCCAGACATTTGACGGCAAACTGGACGAGGCGTTTTCGCCACAATCAGTGACACTGGTTTTGGAGGATGACCTCGACATCAGTCGTGGCGATATGATTGTGGGCACGGATTTATTGCCTGGTCACAGCGCGGATATTTCTGCGCACGTGTGCTGGATGGAACAACGCCCGTTGCAAGCCGGCCAAAAATATTTTCTCAAGCACGGAACACAAACCGTGCAGGCGAAAGTCATCAGCCTCGACAGCCGCATCAATATCCAAACCTACGAACCCGAGCCGCATCCGGCTGAGCTGGCGATGAATGACATTGGCGAAGTCCGATTGCGCACGGCCAAGCCGTTGGTGTTTGATGCTTACACCAACAACCGCCTCACCGGATCGATTGTTTTAGTGGAGCCCAGCACCAACGCCACCGCCGCCGCCGGAATGCTACGCGGCCCCGAAAAAGTTTATCAGCCGGAGTACGACGACTTTATGATTTAATCAAAAGCTTTGGGTTGCCAGATCGACACGGCGTTGGATTTGATAATATCCCGGTCGTGTGTCGCGAGTGGCACTTCTAAAATTCGAGCGGTGGCCGTGATGATGCGGTCGGCGGGGTCTTTGTGAAACGGCATCAGATTATTAATCTCCACTACCACCTCGGGGGTGATCCGTTGGAAATTTACCACAGATGGATTCGTCGCTATTCGAAACCATTCGTCCAGGGGCATTGGCAAAATCATTCCGCCATTTGACACGGCGGTTTGAATCTCCCAAAGAGAAATGTCGCTCACCATCAAGGGAGCATTTTGGATTTCCAATTCCAATGATTGGCGATACTCAGGTTTCAATCGTGAATCCTGATTGGCCAGCCAAACCCAAATGTGGGTATCGATCAGGATCATTTCTTGAGGGGGTCAGACGTCGATTCATCATCTTCCCAAAAACTCATTTCAGGCGGGCCGTTCCACTGAACTCCGTGGCTAATGTTGCGGATTTCTTCCAAAGCGATCCGCACTTTTTCAGGTCGATCCGGGTCCATCGGTTGAGTTACCTCCTTTTTCAAAGCTCGAGCCACAATCGCCTTCAAGGGCACACCTTCCTGAATAGCCATTATTTTGGCCTGTTTCATCACTTTATCGGGGATATCCACTGTCGTTCGCATAAACGCACATTCGCACATTTATGATTTTGTGTCAACTGGGACAAAAAAACGGCGCTGTTTTCAGCGCCGTTGGGTTTGGGTTTTAAGTGGGTTTAGCCGTTGAGGGCTTCGTAGACGTTGCCGACCATTGCTTCGTTGGGCGTTAGCGTTTTGTCGCCGGGGGTCCATTTGGCGGGGCAGGCTTCGGCGGGGTTGGCGGCGCAGTGGGCGTTGGCTTCCATCACGCGGGTCAGTTCTTCCATATTTCGGCCGACGTTGTAGAAGTTGACCGTGCCGCTCACGAGCTTGCCTTCGGGGCTGATGATGAATGTGCCGCGCAGGGCGAGGCCGGTGGCGTCGTCGTACACGCCGAAGAGGCTGGAGACCACGCCGGTGGTATCGGCGGCGAGGGTGTATTTCACATCGGCCATCAATTTTTCTTCACGGCACCAGGCGAGGTGGGCGAATTTGGTGTCGGTGGAAACGCCGATCACTTTCGCGCCGAGCTCGGTGAGCTTGGCATCTTGCGCGGCGAGGTCGGCCAATTCGGTGGGGCATACGAAGGTGAAGTCCGCCGGATAAAAAACGAGGATGGTCCATTTGCCATCAGCTTTGAGGTCGGCGAGATTGACTTCGCCGAATTGGCCGGTGGACGGCTCGAAGGTTTCCATTTTGAAATCTGGCACCTCTTCGCCCACGCTCAGTGAGGGGAGATCGCCACACAATTCACAACCGAGTTCATCTGACATATTTGTTCTTTCTGTTGAGGTTAAAAAGTCGGGGGTTGGATGCCTGAAGCGCGGCGGGAAGTCAACTCTTGTTCAATCCTCCCAGTCTTTCGCCCGCGCGAGGGCTTTGTTCCAGCCGATCATTAGCGGGCGGCGGGCGGCGGGTTTCATGCGCGGGGCGAAACGCTTGTCCTGTTGCCATTGTTTGGCGATGTCGTTTTTGGAATCCCAATAGCCGACGGCAAGCCCCGCCAAATACGCTGCGCCGAGGGCGGTGGTTTCTGTGATGCGTGGGCGAACGACGGGAACGTTCAGTAAATCGCTCTGAAACTGCATAAGCAAATTGTTCGCGCTCGCGCCGCCGTCCACGCGGAGTTCTTTTAGGCGCACACCCGCGTCGGCCTCCATGGCGGTGAGCACATCGCGCACTTGATAGGCGATGCCTTCGAGCGCGGCGCGGGCGATGTGGGCTTTGGTGGCGCCGCGCGTGAGGCCGCATAAAATTCCGCGGGCGTGTTGGTCCCAATGCGGTGCGCCGAGTCCGGCAAAGGCGGGGACGAGGTACACGCCGCCGCTGTCCGGAACGCTGGCGGCGAGTTTTTCAATCTCGGCGGCGTTCTTAAAAAAGTTCAGTCCGTCACGCAGCCATTGCGTCACTGCGCCAGCGATGAAGATGCTGCCTTCCAGCGCGAACTCCGTGCGTCCGTCTATACGCCAGGCGACGGTGGTGAGCAGATTGTTTTTGGACGGCATCGGTTTAGCACCGGTGTGCATGAGCATGAAGCAACCGGTGCCGTAAGTGTTTTTCACCATGCCGGGGCGGGTGCAGCATTGGCCGAAGAGGGCGGCTTGTTGGTCACCCGCGATGCCGGCGATGGGGAGGGCTTTGCCGAAGAGTTTTGTTTCGCCAACGACTTCGCTGGAGCCGCGGACTTCGGGCAGCACGCTGCGTGGGATTTTGAAAAGTTTCAATAGCTCTGCGTCCCAATCGCCGGTGCGGAGGTTGTAAAGCATCGTACGTGAGGCATTGCTGGCGTCGGTGACGTGCGTGGTGCCGCCGGTGAGTTTCCAAATGAGCCACGAGT
>DQLO01000281.1 GCA_015660155.1 Verrucomicrobiota bacterium | reverse complement strand
CATGAGCGTCGGCTCGCGCGCGGCGATGTTTTCCAACGGGCGAAAAATATCGTAGGCAAATCCGATGGGCGCGGTGAACACAGTGACGCGGTCTTGCGAGCGCAGTCGGGCCTCAAGATCGGGCTCGATGTTCGCGGTGAGCAGTTGCAGGCGGTCATACACCGCGCGGTGCAGCGGATAGCCTTGGAAGATTCGGCCGCACAGTCCGGCGGCGCGCGGTTCGTGGTCGTAGATTTCCCGCATCACGCCGCCGGAATAGCCTTCCTTAAGAAAGCACTGGCCGGCCTTCGAGAAGGGGAACAGCGGTTCGCGCCAAGCGCCGTTGAAATAGTTCGGCACAAAATAACCGAGCAAATATCGGGGGTTGAACACCTTGCTCCAGATGCCGCCCTCGGCGAGTTTGGTGGCGGTGGTGCCTAGGGGACGGTCGCCCTCGCACTTGGCTTTGTGCCGGAGCACGTGCTTCTTCAGCGCGATCACCGCCTCACGCAGAGTCGCGCCGGGGCTTTTGTCGTTCACGTCGATGGTAATCACCGCGTCATCGCCGCGGATGTGGCGCAACGTTTCCAGCGCATTTTGATAACGACCATGCGTCTGCGCGAGGTCATCGGCGTTCTCGTGCCGGTCCACCTGCTGGCCGCGCGAGTGGATGCGGCTCAGTGCCACCTCGGGGTCGAGCTTCAGCAAAATGACAACGTCCGGCAGCCAAACCGCACGCAGTCCGACCGCGCTCGAGAGCCGATGCAGCCAGCGCCCCAATCGCAAATTAGGCAGACGGCCGGCACTGGCTTTGGGCAATTCCTTGCCTTCGAGCACATACTCAAGCACGGCGGCCAAGTCCTTCGGCGTGGGCGCATTGGACTTTTCGCCGGTGCTGGCAGGATACAAATAATTCGCCGCGCGGCCCATCGTGGACAGGATGGCGTTGCCGTCGCTCACCACGCAATCGAGCGGCCACTTGCGGCCCATCCGGTGCGCCGCCGCGTCTTGCGCCATCATTTGCGGCAGCTTGAAAACAGGATAAATCCGCCGATGATTGGTAAATCGTTTAGCCCAACGCTTGAGCGTGGTGGACACCCACGCCGTCCACGGCCGGCCCTCGGGCTGGAAGCCGGTGGTCAGGTGGTCTTCGTCCGGGCCGTTGACCACGAAAGTCTCGCCGGCGCCACCAGCGAGCACGTTGTACTCCGCCGCCAGCAACATCGGCAGCGATGCCGCGAGGGTCGATTTGCCGCTCCCATCAATTCCAATCACGCTTACTTGCAATGTCATTTTGTTTCCTTTTGTTTGTTGTGAGTTAAATTTGCTAATTGTTTTTCGGCTGAAAATTTTTCCCAGGCACGAAGGCCAGCTGACCGGCTACGCGCACAGTCACCTCGCGCGCCTCGATGGGGTCTTCATCGAGAAAAAAATGCATCGTGTCGCGGTTGAGCACGCGAAGAGTCACCGGCGTGTCGCGGGTGATTTGGAATCGCCTGGCCGCGCGCGCGTTGCGTTTTGGGCACGCCACCAGCCCGAGCGCCTGCAGTCGGCTGCGGAAGGGGACGAGGTGCAGCGAAAGTTCGGCGTCCTCCACACTCACGCCCGGCTGGAACGGCAGCGCGCCGAGCGGGAAATTCATCAGCGCCCCCGCCAACAACGGAAAGCGCTCGGAGTGTTCGCCCTGCCGCACCTCCACGGTATCGAGCCGCTCCGGATTCACTGCGGCCCGCGCGCACAAGCCCGCGAGGCACAGGCCGTATTCCACATTCGTCAGCCGCTCGATGCCAAGCAAGTTTGCGCTGAAACGATGGAAGCGCGGGCGAATTTTGTGATGCGCCTCAAGGCACTTGGGCACGCGGCCTAAGTGCCCGAACCCGCCCAGCGTCGCGCCGTAAAGCGTCGCGGGATGATTGTTGGCGTCACAGCCGATGACGCAGCAATGCGTGGTGATCTTCGCGAGCAATTGCGCCGCCAATTCCTCCACGCCCTCACGCGGATTCTGGGCCACACCCAGCTGTCGTGCAATCACATTGCCCGAACCCATCCGCAGCGCGCCAATGCGCAGTTGGTTGGCGGCGGGCAGTTTCCCGGTTCCGGCGGAATCACCTACGCCCTCAATCACCGCGCGCAACGTGCCGCCCCCGCCACCGGCGATGATGACCGAGTCGTGTTTATTTTGCCGCGCAAACTCGCTCGCGTGCCAGCGGATTTCCCTGTGCCCGCACCCCCAGCCGAGTTGTACGGGATGTTTCTCACCGAGCCGATGTCGCAGCGTCTGTGCCATTTCGCGGCCTAGCGCAGGGTCGTGCCCCGTGCCCGCGGAAGTGTTGATGGCCAGTAAAAGTTTCATATCGTTCTCGTTTATGAAACCTACGCCCGAATGCCGACGGAGCGTTAATTGATAAAAAAAGAAGAAGTATTGATTGAATCAATGGTGGTAGGGACGCACTGAGCGTGTTCCTACCGGTGCTTCCAAATAAGCCGAAACGTGGGCGAGAATTTTTCAGGCTCGTTGGCGAGAGCGTTGT
>DQLO01000087.1 GCA_015660155.1 Verrucomicrobiota bacterium | reverse complement strand
TGCATCGACACCGCGGTCGATGAGGATTGGATTTGGGATTACATTTACCTCACCAGCGACGACCACACGCGCCGCTTGGATTTGAGCGGGCTGCACGACGAAGTGGAAACTTGGTTCAAGCCCGAGTCACTTGAGGAAATCATGGGCGAAGGCGAAGGCGAAACCGAAGCCATCGGCCGCACATGGCTCGCGCGCGCCGGCAAACGCTGGCGGCCCTTTCTCAGTGTGGCGGCGTATCAAGCGCTGCGCGATGATGCCACGGAAGCTATCCACGACGACCTCAAAAAAATCGCCGTCGCCGTCGAGTGTTTCCACAAAGCCTCGCTCATCCACGACGACATCGAGGACGAAGACGCCGAGCGTTACGGTGAAAAAACTTTGCACGAAGAACACGGCCTCGCCGTGGCGTTGAACGTCGGTGATTTGCTCATCGGCGAAGGCTACCGACTCATCGGCGAAACAACCCTCTCCGCCGAACAACGCGCCGCGATGCTGCAAGTGGCCGCCAACGGCCAGCGCCATCTCTGCCGAGGCCAAGGCGCGGAGTTGGTTTGGCAGCGCAACCCCGCGCCGCTCAAGTCCGTGCAAGTGCTCGATATTTTCCGGCAAAAAACCGCCCCCGCATTCGAGGTCGCCCTGCGGCTCGGCTCCATTTCCGCCGACCTCGGCAAGTACGAGGAAGTTTCCGAAGTGCTCGGCGAGTACAGCAAAAACCTCGGCATCGCTTATCAAATTCGCGACGACCTCTCCGACCTAGGCGAGGAAGGCGACACCAACGACCTCGCCAGTCTGCGCCCCACGCTGCTGCTCGCCATCGCGCACGAAAAAGCCAAGGGCGAGCAAAAGGAACAGCTCGCCGAAGTTTGGCGGCGGCGATTGCCCGAAGGCGTCACCTTCGCGCAAATCGAGCAATGGTACCTCGACCTCAAAGCCGTCAAACGCGCCGAGGATTTGCAGCTCACTTATAAAGAACTCGCCATCCGTTCGCTGACCGATTTGGAAAACGCCAACCTCAAGGGCCTCCTCCGCCGCGTCATCGGCAAAATTTTCAACGACACCGTCGTCAAAGGCTGGTGCAGCGAAGTCCAGGAAATCAGCGAGCTAGAAAAAGTCCGCGCCCAAAACAGCAACGGCACGGAAGTGGCACGCTAAGAGCGGCTTGTTTTTCCACCATTCCTCGCTATCTTCCCCCAATGACTGCAAGCGAAGTAATCGAGGTAATTAAGACTCTTGCCGCCATAGAACAGGCGACTGTCGCTGAGTATTTGCGCAAGCTACCCGAACCTGTTGGCGATGAGATTTCTCAAGAAATGGAAAAGATGGCCGAAGAAACTATTGCCCAATACGACGGTCTCTTCAAAAAGTTGGCGCAGTGAATGAGCCTTCGTCTGGAAATGCTGCAAGTGGCGCGGGTGGCGCCGACGGTTTTGGGGGAAGCGACGGAGTTGGTTCAGGAATTTCTTCGGGGGCAACAAAATGCCGATGGTGGCTTCAAGGATCGCGCGGGTCGGAGTGACCTTTATTATACTGTGTTCGGGCTGGATGCGTTGGCGGTGTTTCAGGCGAAGCCGGATCTCGATGCGGTTGAAAAATTTCTGGCCACCTTTGCTGATGGCGATGGGTTGGACCTTGTGCACCTCAGTTGCCTCACGCGCTGTTGGGGTTCGCTTGGAAAAGACCGCATGCCCAAGGGCTTGCGCGCGGCGCTGCTCAAGCGGCTCGAAGCATTCCGCAAACCGTGCGGCGGCTGGGACAATAATCTGCAACGCGAACACGGTACGGCGTACGGCTCCTTCCTTGCCCTCGGCGCGTATCAGGACATGGGCAAGCTGCCGCCCAAACCGCTGCGGATTTTGCAGAGCCTGAAAAAACTAGAGACGCCCGATCACGCGTGGAACAATCATCCCAATCTGCCCATCGGCTCCACTAACCCCACCGCTGGCGCGGTGGTGCTTCTCAATAATCTACACCTGCCCATCAACGCCGAAGTCGGCCAATGGCTGCGCGATCGGTTGCATCCGCAAGGCGGCTTCGTCGCCGTACCCGGAGCACCGATACCTGACCTCCTCTCCACCGCCACCACCCTCCACGCGCTGGCCGCGTTGGATGTGCGGCTCTCCGAGGAAGAAACTGAGCGCTGTTTGGATTTTATGGACACCCTCTGGAACGCCACCGGCGGTTTCCACGGCCATTGGTCGGATGATTATCTGGATTGCGAATATACATTTTACGGCCTGCTTGCGCTCGGGCACTTGAGTTTGTAAGTTAATTCTCCGCTCATTTGATGCCATCTCCAAAACAGTCAGTTATCAGGAAAAAAATCATGACCGAAACAAACGAACTCAAACCCAACACCCTCTTTATCGAAGTATCGGGATCCGGTCTTCCCGAAGTTGACGGACTCTTCGTCCCCTCAACGGCGCCTCCCGCCAAATCTGAATCAGGAACTGTGTCAAGTTCCGGCTACTGGAACGGCAAGATGGCGTGGGATCGCGCCGATGGCGCCGCGGCCAGAAGCCCCTCTCTCTCATACTCCAACAGCTACCAATCCTGGAGAATCTCCCGTTTGGACGGTCATCTCGCCTACGAAATCACCTGCGAAGACGAGC
>DQLO01000139.1 GCA_015660155.1 Verrucomicrobiota bacterium | reverse complement strand
CGTCGGCGGCGGGGGTGGCGTTTCCTTTAATGACACCATCGCAGGTTACGTGCTGCACATCACCGAACGCCGGGAAGGTGCTGCGACCGATGCGAGCGAGCTCCGCAATTACGCCGCGCAACAACGAAAAAATACCCGCACTCAAGCCGCCGCCAACGATTGGTTTGCCAGCCACCTACGCCAACTGAATTCCGAAATTATCATTAGCTCGCTCGAAGGCCGCCGCTCCGGGTTGCTCTCGGAAATTAATGAGGTAAAGGAAAACATCCTTTATAAAGAACAAACACTCGCCCAACACCTCACCGCCAGTTTGAAACAAGCGGGCATCACCGAATCAAAATCCATCGCTCCCCTTGAAAATTGGTCCGAAGCCCAAACCGGCACCTTGAAAAAATTCGTGCACGAAAATTACTTTGCAGAATCCCCCAAGCACCCCGAAGCCGCGAAAATTATCGTCCCCCTGCTCAGCGCCGGACTCCGCCAACCGTGGGCTGATTTGGATGAAGCCATGGCCGAGCTCGACAAACTCAAGACCCTCCAAGCCACCGGCATCGACCAAGCAATCGCCGAAGCCAAAAAATCCGAGCAATAACCTACCCGCCGTTTTCCGGCGGCAAATCCTCCTCAATCTCACGCCGCGTGCGATGCGGCATCCACGGCCGCACAAAGCCGTACACGAGATACACAATAAAAATCAACGGCGCGCCCAGCGGCAGCGCATACTTCCGCCCCACCGTGGCCACCAGCCCGATCCCCACCGCCGCCACCACCATAAAGAAAAATGACCGCGAACCTCGCAGGTTTACTTTTTTGAACGTCGGATAAGCCACCTTGCTCACCATCATCGCCGAAAGAAAAAGCAGCAACACCGGCAACGCGAATTTCCAGTCGCCCTGCGTAAACCCTTTATCCTCAAACCAAATCAAAAAATAAGTAATGCTCGCCACCAACCCCGCCGCCGCCGGAATGGGGAACCCCATAAACTCGCTTGAGTGCTTGCCCGCCGCCTCGCCCCGCGCCTTGCGGTCATCCTCGATGGCCGCATAACAATTGAACCGCGCCAACCGCAGCGCGCCGCAAATCACAAAAATCGAGGCAATCCCCCAGCCCACTTCCGGATTTTCCGCCCGAAACACATCGCCCAACACCACCCGATGCACCAAAAACGCCGGCACAATCCCGAACGAAACCATATCCGCCAGTGAATCAAATTCCCGCCCGAATGGACTATCATACCCCCCCAACCGAGCCACCCGCCCATCCAACACATCAAACACACACGCCAATAAAATCAATTCCAGCGCCCAATAGATCGCCTGTTTCGCCGCGTCAAACTGGACGCTCAACTCCGTGTACGGCGCCTCCAACACATACAAACTCGGCGCCCCCACAATAATCGTCAGCGCCAAAAAGCCACAAAACAAATTCCCCGCCGTCAACAAATTCGGCAGAAAATAAATCTTCAACTCCCCATTGCCATCGGAGCTGTTTGAGCCATTGGAACCCTCGCGGTTGGGTGCAGATTCAGACATCAATTATCCCGGCGCACAGCACCGGAAAACAGCCGCACGCTACCCCAACCCACCCAAAAACTAAAGCCGATAATCTTTCGGCAACATTCGAAAAACAAGTTGAACCGCCAAGGCGCAAAGACGCCAAGAACCCATTTAATCCCTTGGCATCTTTGCGCCTTGGCGGTTCAAACCCCATCCAAAAAATTCTTTGTTTGCCTCCGGCCACTTCGTCGTTAGATTGCGCGCGTGAGTAATTCGCATTATGACCTCGCCATCGTCGGCGCTGGCCCCGGTGGGTATGTGTCCGCCATTCGCGCGGCGCATCACAGGCTGCGGGTGGCGTTGGTAGACCCCAATCCGCCCGGCGGCGTGTGCCTGCACACCGGCTGTATCCCCACCAAAACGATGGTCGCCAGCGTGGATCTGTTGCGCCAAGCACAGCAGTCCAGCCAATGGGCTGTGAGCATTGCCCAAGCCGAGGCGCAGCTGACCAGCATTGTGGAGCGACGGCAGAAGGTGGTGACCAAGCTCGCAGCGGGCGTCCAAAATCTCATCGATAAAAACGGCGTGGATTTCATCAAAGGCCGCGGGCGATTGAAAAGCCCCACCGAGATTGAAGTGACCGATGGCGAAGGCAACGTCACCCACTCGCTCGCCAACCCGCGCGCCATTATCCTCGCCACCGGTTCGCGCCCCACGGAATTGCCAATCGCCCTGCGCGATGGCTCGCGCATTTTGGATAGCGACGATTTGCTGACGCTCACCGAGTTGCCGCCGCGCCTGCTCATCCTCGGCGGCGGCTACATCGGCTGCGAGTTTGCGAGCATCTTTGCCGCGCTCGGCAGCGAGGTCACCGTGCTCGAAGCCGAACCGCGCTTGCTCCCCGGGATGGATCCCGATCTCTGCGATTTTTTGCGACGCGGATTCAAACGCCAAAACATCACCGTCCGCCTAAATGAAACCGTCCAAACCGCCACCGCCACCGCCACCGCCACCGCCGAAGGCGTCACCGTGCAACTCGCCGATGAAACTCTCGAAGGCACTCACCTCCTCGTCGCCGTAGGCCGCACGCCCAACACCGAAAATCTCGGGCTCGAAGCCGCCGGCGTGGCGCTCGATGGCCGCGCCATTGGCGTCAATGAATTCCTGCAAACCAATGTGCCCAACATTTTTGCCATCGGCGATGTGACCGGCAAAATGCAACTCGCCCACGTCGCCACCGCCCAAGGCCGCGTGGTGGTGGATAATCTCATCGCCGGCAAAAATGAGGCGCGGATGAATTATGATGAAATCCCCGCCGCCGTGTTCACGCATCCCGAGATTGCCACCATCGGCCTCACCGAAGCGGCGGCCGAAGCGCGCGGCATCCCTATCCGAATGGGCCGTTTCCCCTTCGCCGCCATCGGCAAAGCCCTCGCGCAGGGGGAGACCGATGGATTCGTCAAACTCATCGCCCACGCCGAAACCGGCAAGCTCCTTGGCGGCCACATCCTTGGCGGCCACGCCGCCGAGCTCATCGGCCAAATCACTCTCGCCATTAAGTTAAAGGCCACCGCCGAGCAACTCACCGAAACCATCTTCGCCCACCCCACCCTCAGCGAAGCCATCCTCGAAGCCGCCGAATCCCTCTTCGGCCAAGCCACCCATCTGCCCAAAGCACGCGAACGCAAATGAGCCAAAACATTGTCTACTTTGATTTGGAAACCAAGCACTCGGCCGATGATGTGGGCGGGTGGAGTCATATCGACAAAATGGGGATGAGCATCGGCGTCACGTACAGCACCGCTCGCGGGGATTACAAAGTGTACGGCGAACCGGAGGTGGAGGACTTAATCAAGGAAATCCAGCGCGCTGATCTTGTGGTGGGGTTCAATCACATACGGTTCGATTACCGCGTGCTGGAGGGCTACTCGATTTTTGATTTCAGCCAGGTGCCCTCGCTGGATATGTTGATTGTGCTCAACGAAAAACTTGGCCATCGGCTCAAGCTTGATTCCATCGCCCAAGCCACGCTCGGCTGTGAGAAATCCGCCGAGGGCTTGCAGGCGATTGAGTGGTTCAAGCAAGGCAAGATGGCCGAGATCGCCGAGTACTGCTGCTTCGATGTGAAGATCACCAAACTCGTCCACGAATACGGCGCAGCGCACGGGCACTTGTTTTACAACAATCGGTTTGGAAACAAACTGAAGGTGGAAGTGGAGTGGTGAGATTTACAACGCCGCCGCCACGCCTTCGGCCAACTTCTGCCGGTACGCTGCCGTATCCACTTTTCTCGATTCGGTGGGGTTGGAGAGATAACCGCCTTCCACTAAAATCGCCGGGCGTTTCTGGCCTTTGATGACGGACATGAACCGCACGCGCCGCACACCGCGATCGGGCATGCGGCAGGTGAGCAGCAATTGATTGTGCACGCGGGCGGCGAGTTGGAAGCTGCTGGCGTCCCACGGGTTGTTGGG
>DQLO01000303.1 GCA_015660155.1 Verrucomicrobiota bacterium | reverse complement strand
GCGTTATTTGGAATGGTCGAACGATTTGCTTTTGGAAACGGACAAGCAACGCCATTGGCAAGGCGGCGCCATGCGGTCCACCGAGGATTGGGTGGAGGCGCAAATGGAGCCGGGCCACTCGCCGCTGCGCCAGCAAATGCATCTGGATCGCCGCATCAATTTGCTCAGCGGTTTGCTGGTGAAAATAGATATGGCAACGATGGCGCATTCGTTAGAGGCGCGTTCGCCGTTGTTGGATCACGAGTTGGCGGAGTTCGCGGCGAGCATTCCGGATGCGGAATTGTTGCGCGGTGGCCAAACCAAATCCTATTTGCGCAACGTTTACGCGGACGAATTGCCGCCCACCGTGTTGGCCGCCCCCAAGCGTGGCTTCGAGGCGCCGGTGGCGCGTTGGTTGGCGGAGGATTGGCGCGAGCTGTTGCACGATTCGCTTGCGCCGGGCGCGCGGGCGGAGCAGTTTGTGAGCCGCCGGTTTTTGCAGGACTTGCTCGCCGATCGCGTGGCGGGTGACCGCAATTTGCCGATGTTGAAATACACGCTGCTGGTGTTGGAGTTGTGGTTGAGGGAACAAGAAAATTAAATCCGCGCATTTTGTTTGTGTCGGCGGCGGACTGGGCCTTTCGGGCCCATCGCCTGTCTTTGGCCAAATGGCTGGTGGAACAGGGCGCGACAGTCGGTGTGATTTGTCCGCCCGGCGAGGCGGTGGCGGACTTGGAGGCGGCGGGACTGACCGTATTTCCGATGGCGCTATCGCGCGACAAAATTTCCCCAACAGAAACTCTGGTCGCCGCCAAGGCCGTGCGCGAAATGGCGGCGGCGTTTCGCGCGGATGTGTTGCATTGCGTTTCGCTGCGGTGCGTGTTGTTCGGTTGGCTGGCGATGCGTGGGGTTCGCGATCGCCCACGCGTGGTGAATCACGTGATCGGGATGGGCAGTTTGTATTCTGACGAGGCGCGCTCGATGAAATTGCGGTTAATGCGCGGCGGGGTGGATTGGTGTCTGCGCCGGGCGTTTCACGCGCCGGATGCGATGACGGTTTTTCAAAATCACGATGATCTCAATTGGTGGCGCGACCACGCGGCGCTTGCGGAAAACCAAATCGAGTGTTTGCCCGGCAGCATTGACACCGCGCTGGCGGAGCCTTCGCCCGAACCCGTTGGTCCGCCGTGGCGAATGATTTTTGTGGGCCGTCTATTAAAAGACAAAGGCGTGGCGGAGCTCGTGGAAGCGCACGCGGAATTGCGCGCGCGTGGGATGGCGGTGGAATTGGCGTTGTGCGGCGATGTGGATACCGGCAACCCGAAAAGTTTCACACGCGCCGAGGCGGAAGCGTTTGGCAATGCCGAGGGCTGCGAATGGCTTGGCCGACGGGGTGATGTGCTTGAGCAAATTGCGGCGAGTCATTTGCTGGTGTTGCCGACCTATCGCGAAGGCTTGCCGCGGGTATTGTTGGAAGCGGGTTTGGCGCGGCGGGCGGTGGTGGCCACGGATGTGCCCGGCTGCCGCGAAGTGGTGGTGGACGGCGAGTCGGGCTTGCTTTGTCCGCCGCGTGACGCGACGGCGTTGGTGGAGGCGATACAAACATTGTTGGAAGACGATGGTTTGCGGGGGCGTTTGGCGGAAGGTTTGCACGAGCGAGTGCAAGAGAAGTTTTCTGATAAAATAGTGAACCCGCGTTGGTGGGAACTTTACGGGGAGGGTAGGCCATGACGTGGGTTTTGTTTTTTGTGGGCGCGGCGGTTTTGGGTTGGGTGCTGTGCCATCCGGTGAGCGCGCTGCTGCGGCGTTGGAAATGTTGGGACCGGCCGAATTACCGCTCCAGCCACACCGAACCCACGCTGCGCGGCGGCGGCTTGGCGTCGGTGTTGTTGGTGGCGGGCGCGGTGGCGGCGTGGGTGTGGCCGATGGATCGGCTGCTCGGGTCGGCGTGGTTGGGCGGGTTGGTTTTGCTCGGCTACATTTCGTGGCGCGACGATCGGCACGGTGTGCCGGTAGCGGTGCGGATTTGCATTCAAACGCTGGTGGCGGTGGGCGTGGTGCTGGCTATCACGGGGCGCGCGGCGCCGGTGGGGTTGATTTTGTTTTCGGTGTTCGCGCTGGTCGCGTTCATGAATTTCGTGAATTTCATGGATGGCATCAATGGATTGGTTTCCGGCCAGTTGATCCTGTTGTCTTTAGGCGCGGCGTTGCTGTTTGGCGTGGCGGGCGACGTCACGCCACTGCTGATTGCATTAGTAATGGCGGGCGCGTTGGCGGGTTTTTTGCCGTTTAACTTTCCCCGCGCGCGGATGTTTCTCGGTGACGTGGGCAGCGTGCCACTTGGATTTTCGTTTGGTGTGCTGTTGCTGTGGATGGCGGTGACTGCCACCGATCCAGCTTTGTACAAAACCTTGGCCGTGTTGCCGTTTTATTTTTTCCTCGAAGGGTCGTTGACGGTTATTCGGCGCATTGCGCGCGGGGAGAAATTGGCGCACGCGCATCGCGAGCATTTTTATCAACGGCTTGTGCGTGCCGGCTGGAGCCATGCGCGCACGAGCGGCTGGGTTTGGGCGCTGCAACTCCTCGTCATCGCGCTGGCGTGTTGGCAGTGGCGCGCGGGTTGGCGAGTTGAATTTTTGTGGCTGGCGGCGGGGCTGGTGTGGGGTGGGTTTTTTGCCTACGCTGAATCGGTCTTCCGGCGGAGCCAAGATGAGCGCGCGGAGGGCGGAACATAATGTCCATTTTGCAACCCCCAAACTTATCACGCGGCCAGCGGTTCGCGGTATTGCTCGTGCTGTACCTCGCCGTGCTGGCGGCGGCCACGTGGGTTGCGTACGGGTTGCGGTTTGACTTCGATGTGCCGTCGGATCATCAACGCCATATCAAGGAAATTTGGGTTTGGGTTTGGGCGGTGAAACTATTGGCGCTCGCAGTGGCCGGTCAGTTTTATAGTCTGCTCAGTTTTTTTAGTTTGCCGGATTTGAAACGCCTTGGCTTGGCGCTGGGCTTGGTAACGCTCGGGCTGTTCGGCCAATGGTACGCAGTGGATGCGGTGCATGACATGTCGCGCGGGGTGATTGTGCTCGATGGCATTCTGAGTTTTCTCGGGCTGGCGGCGTGCCGATTGGGATTTCGGTTGGTGCGACAGGGAACCGGTGGCAATGGCGGTCGGCAAGTCGGCACGCGCGTGGCGATTGTGGGCGCGGGCGAGGTGGGCGCGGCGTTGGCGCGGGAATTGCAAACCAAAGCCACGCTGCGGCCGGTGGTGTTTTTCGATGACGCCCAACGCAAACACGGAACTCAAATTCACGGGGTGCCTGTGGCGGGCACGGTGGAAAGTTTGCGCGATGCGAATCCGCCCGAGGTGGACGAAGTCATCATCGCGATGCCTTCCGCGCCGGCCGCGCGGGTGCGCGAGGTGTTGGCTCTGCTGGGCGAACTGGGTTTGCGTTGCCGGACGGTGCCTTCGATGAGCCAACTGGCGGTGGGCGATATTGTCACGGCGCTGCGGCCGGTGGAGATTGCCGATGTGCTTGGGCGCGAGTCGGTGGATCTCGGCACGGAAACGGTGCGGGAATTTTTGGATGGCAAAACCGTGCTTGTCACCGGCGCGGGCGGCAGCATTGGTTCGGAGTTGTGTCGGCAACTCGCCCAACTTGGGCCGGCCAAGTTAGTGTTGGTGGAGCGCTCGGAATTTCAGTTATTTGAAATCCACTCGGAAATTGAAGACATCATCAAGGCTGTTCCTGAATTGATCGACGTGCAGGACACCCCCGCGATGGCCGCCGCGCTGGAGCGGCACGCGCCCGATGTCATTTTTCACGCGGCGGCGTTCAAGCACGTGGCCCTGATGGAACGCCAGCCTGCCGTCGCGATTCGCAATAACATTTTGGCCACGGATCGGCTCGCTGCCGTGGCGGCAAAGCACGGCGTGGGGCGGTTCATTTTGATTTCCACCGACAAAGCCGTGGCACCTTCCAGCGTGATGGGCGCCACCAAAGCACTGGCCGAGCGCGTGTTGCAGGGGCACGCGTTGGCGGGCGGCGACACGCGTTTTATTACGGTGCGCTTTGGAAATGTGCTCGGGTCGTCTGGTAGTGTGGTGCCGATCTTCCAAAAGCAAATCGAAATGGGCGGGCCGGTGACGGTGACGGATGAAGCGGTGACGCGGTATTTTATGAGCATTCCCGAGGCCGCCGGTTTGGTGCTGCGCAGCGCGGCGATGGGCGAAGGCGGCGATCGCTTTATTTTGGATATGGGCGAGCCGATTCGGATTGCCGAGCTGGCGGCGGACATGATCCGCCTCACTGGCCGCGAACCGGGCACGGACATTGCGATCGAATTCATCGGCCTGCGTCCCGGCGAAAAACTGCACGAAAAACTTCATTCGGATGACGAGCAATTGGCCGACACCGAGCACCCCAAAATCCAACGCATCACCGGCGCGGCCTTGACCGCTGCGGATTGGCAAACGTTGGAAACCCCCCTGCAACGGGGCGGTGATTTGGATGACGCCGCTGCGCGCGCGTGGCTGTGTGAGTTGCTTCCGGAGTACGAACCGGCTTCGTCCGAATAGGGCGCTTCAATTATCCCTACGAACTTACCGCGCCGGAGGTGTGCTTAGGCGCAAAATGCGCTGACGGAATTGGCGACTTCGGCGATTTGGGCTTCGGTCATTTCGGGGTAGACGGGGAGGCTAAGGACTTGATCGGCGAGTTGTTCGGCGACGGGGCAATTTGCGGGGGGGAGATGGGCGAAGCAGGGTTGTTGGTGGAGGGCTTCGGGATAATAAATTTCGTTTCCGATTTCCGATTCGCGCAAGTGGGCGGCTAGGGCGTCGCGCCGTTCGCGGTTGGGGAGGCGCACGGTGAATTGATTCCACGAATGGCCGGGCGCGG
>DQLO01000082.1 GCA_015660155.1 Verrucomicrobiota bacterium | reverse complement strand
GCCACCCCCACCGGTGGTGGGTCACAATAATTCGCCTTGTCGGCCCGATTCCAATTCATTAAGCAGCGAACGAAAATTCCAGCGGGTATATTGAGCGTGCAACGTGGCGTAATCGCCCGCGCCGGGGCGGAGTTCCTCAAGATTAATTTTCCATTCTGGAATGTCCTTGAGCACGACCAGTTTCTGATTGCGCAGCACCTCCGCCTTCGCTTCGCGCAGCCGTCCCTGCAACCCGTCGGGTTTCACGGCGTCCAGATTTGAATATAAATTTTCGACTGTTTTATATTCGAGCAACAACTTGGTGGCCGTCTTGGGGCCCACGCCGCGCACGCCGGGGATGCCGTCCACCGAGTCGCCCACGAGGCTGAGCCAATCGATAATTTGCGCGGGCTCCACACCGGTTTTCGCGCGCACTTGTTCAGCTTGCCAAAGAGTGTCGGTTTTGTCGTTGGGGTTGAGCAGGTGCACGTTGGGATTGATGAGCTGGAAAAAATCTTTGTCCGAGCTGGCAATCACCACCGGCAACCCGGCGACCTCGGCTTGGCGCGTGAGAGTGCCGATGACGTCATCGGCCTCCACCCCCTCGTGACACCACGAGTGCACCCCGGCAGCCCCGAGCCATTCATCGAGCGCATCGAGCTGCAGCTCCAAATCGTCCGGCATGGGATCGCGCTCGGCTTTGTAATTGGGCAGCGCTTCAGTGCGGTCCTCATCGAGGCCGCCATCCCAAATCACCGCGATGTGGGTGGGTGCCACACGCGCGCGCATGCGGCGCAGGGAATTGATAAATCCGTAGAGCGCGTTGGTGGGAAAACCATCCGGCGCGTTCATCGCGCGGATGGCGTAGAATGATCGGTAGGCGTAATGATGCCCGTCGACAATGAGCAGGCGATCGGCCCCCATGATTTTAGCGGCGATAGTTGGAGCGATTGAGCAATTTGTTGTTGATGCCGCCGGGCGCGCCGCCACCGGGAACCCCACCCGCGCCGCCGAGATTGGCGTTGGGATTGTCCGGATTGATAAAGGTGATCGGATCCGGCGAAGTGGTGCGCGCGAAGGGCAGTTGGCCGGGACGATTCTTCGGGTTGCCCGCCGGATCAATGATGGTGGGCTTCACGTAAATCACCATGTTCTTTTTCTTGCTGCTGCGACCTTCGCCGCGCCACAAGCGGCCAAGGAACGGCAGGTCACCGAGGAAGGGCACTTTGTCCTTGGTGGTTTGCACCGTCTCGGCGATGAGCCCGCCCAGTGCGAGGACGGTTTGATCCCACACCACGCATTGGACGTTGATGTCGCGGGTGCGGATGCGGGGCAGGGGTACTGTCGTTGTCACCACGTTGTTGCCGGCAAACACGGATGCTTCAAAAGTGCTTTCCTCATAGCCCAAAAACTCAGTGATGGAGGGGGCGATGGACATCTCAATGGTGTAGCCATCGGCATTCACATAAGGCAACACAGTGAGCGAGGGGCCCATTTGTTGTTGGGTCACAATGGGCGTCACCGTGCCGCCGCCCCCACCGCCGCCGCCGCCAAAACCGCCGCCGGCACCAGGTGTAAAGGTGGGTTGCACTCCGGTGACGATGGATCGATTATCCTGCACGGAAATGTTTGCCTGTCTTCCACTGATCGCCAGAATGCGCGGCGCGGAAAGCAGCTCGGCGCCGTCCTGCTGGTCAATGGCATTGAGCACCACACGGAATTGTGGGTCGGTCATCAGCCCGGTGAAACTCCAAAGCGCATTGCCGTAGCCCTTAAAGCCGGAGGTGAGCCGACCTTCATTAGCACTGGGCTGAATGCTGTACTGACTGGGCACAAAGGTATTACCCTGTAACGTGCCGGGGTACGGGAAAAAGCCCGAGGGATTGCTCGCGGTGGGTTTGCCGATGAAGGTGGGCTGCGGGCCGGCGCCGGTGATGTACTTGCCATTTTGCATCGTGAAATTGCCGAGGTACCAGTCGAAGCCCAGCGATTCGCCTTCATTAAATTCAATCTCCGCGAACTTGGCCTCAATCACCAACTGCTCTGGAGACGTGTTGAGAATTTCAATCACCTGCTCGATTTGTTCGAGATTCGCCAACTGCGCCCGCACCAGCAACTGGCCGTTGCTTGGGTTAAACACCACCTGCGCGTTGGTGATACCGAAGTTGGCCAGATAAGCCTGCACCGCCGCCGAGGCAGCTTGGTTAACCCCCCCGACGCCGCCACCCGCACCGCCGCCGCCGGCCCAACCGCCGCCGCCATTGATCGGCTGTCCGGTTTGCCGGTTGATATATAAGTTGCCGCCACCATTGGATTGCGTGTTCTTGGATCGAATAGTCGAGTCGAAACCCTCGCCGAGAGGGGACTTCGGCAGCGGTGTAATCTGCCGAACCGTGGGTTTCACTTTAATCAACTCAGTGAAAAAAGCATTGGGCTTTACCTGAAACAACTTGGTGACAAAGTCCGCATCCGCTGGACGATACGAAAGCATGACCGTGCCCTCACTCACCTTCCAATCAATCGGTTGATCGCAGGATTTGGTAATAATGTTGAGCAACTGTGAGAGGCTCACATTGGTGAGCGGCGCGGTGAGCCCCTGCACGGTAATGCGGGTGGGATCGAGCCGGCCGCCGCCAATGGTGGGCACGCTGGGCAAGCCGGCATTCATCCGCCCGCCCGGTGCCAATACCCCGGAGTCCGTGCCATCGGCCATGCTGCCACCGGCATGTTTCATCACCGGCCGCCTCATAGGCAAGCCATTGGCGGGATTGATGTTCGGCGAGCCTTGGAAAGGGAAATTGCCCGCAATTTTTGCGTACTCCGGCAGGTCAGTCCGGATCCAAATGTTAATGCCTTTGTCCTTTTGATCCAGAGAAATGGTGTCATTTTCAGCAGCCATTTGGGTGATCAGATTCACCACTTCATTGAGCGCCATGCCTGCCAAAGGCGGCACGCTGGGCACCCGGATGCTTTGCAGCTTTTTCATGATCACATTGTTGGCGCCGGGGCCTCCGGGTTGGTTGGCGCTGCCGCCGGTTTGGTTAATCCAAGTTGGGTTGGGGACGGGCAGAGTCCGCTGGTGAGGTGCCTCAACCCACTTCTCATTGACCTCCTGCACCATGGCGCTGAAGTTCCGATCACGCGAATCCTTGGCCGCGTCGTTTTTGAATTTATTGATCATGCGCAGAAAATTGCTGGCCACATCGTTGCGGCCATCGAGCAGCAGCACGCGGTCGAAATTCAGCTTGGCGTTGTCCAAATCGCGCATCTCGTAATGAAATCGCCCGTCCTTGAGCAGTCGATTAATTTCCAGATCGCGGTTGGCCAAAGCTTCCCTCATACTCGAAGCATCGGGTGAAGGCTCGTGTTTCACGAAGGCCGCATTGAGTTTTTCGCTTTCGCGCAGCAACGCCTGCAGGTCGGCATTGCCGGGCAGCCAGCCGAGGGTGTCCATGATGAATCCTCTGGCATCATCAAACTCATTGCGCTGCCAGGCCGCTTCCACCATCACTTGGGTCACCTTTAGGTAACCGGCCCGAATATCGCGCATAGGCAGCTCCAGCGTGTTGAGGGCCTTCACGTAAACGGGGTGATCCGCGCGCAGCAAGTTCTTGAGCTGGGCGGTGGCGTACACTTTGAAATCATTTTCAAGAATGATGGCCATGCGATACTTTGAAATGGCATCAACATTTCGGGCGGCTTGGCTGGCCTGCTGGGCCAATTGCGACACCGCCAGAAGATCCGACTGGGCTTTGCGGCCAATATCAGCCAGAGCGCGATCCACCTGCTGGGCATTAGCGATGGCCTCTTGCGTGATGGGATTGTCGAGCCCCTGCCCGCGCAATCGGCGCTCCTCATCCAAAAGGCGCTGGATGGCATCCTGAGAAGGCATATCCGGCGGCGGCACGGCTTGCGCCCGGACATTTACGGAAACGGCCACGAAGCCGATAGACAATACGACACGAAAACAAATCCCCACCTGTTTCATAATACCCCCATTTGATTTGGCCGGAATGGCCGATTCCCCCCAGCCGATGACTCGGCCTTGCGATCACAATAGCGAACCTTGCCGGATTAGCAAGCCAATAATTCCGCACGGGCCATCCGCGCCACAGGCTATTGCCCCCCCACGGTGGGTGGGTTGACCACGGGCGGATTGGTCACCGGCGGGCGGGCCGGCACGGCGTTGGTGCCGCCGCCGGGCACGGGGATGTTGAGGCCGGGCCGAACCTGAATGGGTCCGAGGCGAAAGGGTTTGTCATGGATCTTGCCGTTGCCGCCAAACCCCTGGTCGGAAATCAACTGCACCAGATCCGGCGTTACTTTGAGAATGCGAAACACTTCACCGTCGATGGAAAACAGCCTTCCCACACGGCATTTTTTCCATTCCATCGGTTGGGCGGTGAATTTGGTTTGGAAAAATAAATCCGCCTCATAACCGCGGGTGAATGAAATCGGCTGATTATGCTTGGCCACGCGATTTTTGTTGGTGACCAACCCGCCGCCGGGCAGGCCGTGAATGATATCAAGCGTGCAAATCACATCTTCAATTTTACTGGCCTTGGTGGCCGCAGTGAAGCGGAAGGCAACATACCAATCTGGGTGCAGCTGAAGCTCAGCGGCATTAAACAGGTGCAAGAAACTGGCCCTACGGAGGGGGAGCGGCTGTAAATTATTGGACAGGGCTTTGACGCCCGACGCGCGCGGGTGTGTTTGAGGCATGAACCATCGCAATCGCAGGGAGTCATATTTGATGAACTGTCTCCAGTTCGGATTCTTTTTCCAATATTGCATGTACACGGGGAGAGAGGCAAACACCGAGGGGTATTCGTCAATGGCCTCAAAACGATAGCGCATATTGTTCTCACCCAACTGGGCGGGGCTGCGGTTCATTTGTATTTTGGGAGTAATGATGAGGCGCACCTCGCGGATATCCGTTACGCGCAGTGCTGAAATACCCAGAGGCAAATCCTGAGAATCACGGAACACGTTTGTGACGGTGGTACCGGAAACACTTGTGGTGACGACTCGATTCCACTTCGCGGCGTTGAACACAAGGTGATTCGTGCCATCGAGATTAATGGCAGGCGGATCCTCGCGGGAGGTGAGCACCAGTTTGGCAAACCTGTCAACATCCTCGGGCTGACGCATTTGCCCGCCAAAAGTAAGATCGCCAGCCGTCTTGTTCACGGCATCCAATTCGCCGCGCGCGCTCAAAAGCTTGAGCACCGAAGTGACCGCCACGGCCAACAACACCACGCCCAAAATAATCTTCTCAAGGTGATCCACGACTCCCTTGAGTTTGTTGAGAATAGGTTGCAGTTTTTCCATGCGGCGTTATTGCTTGGGCTGTGGCGTCACCGGCGCGGTTCCTGGAACCGTGGCCGGGGCGTTGGTGCCCGGCGGGGCGGCATTATTGGTGCCAGCCATAGCAGGCAGGTTGGGTGCCGGGGCGGGTCCGGGCGCGTTGATATTGGCATCGGCTCCGGCTTCACCGTCCGGCAACTCAGGGCGCAAGCGGCGGATCACGTCGAGATCCACAGTCACTTCCAGCAATTTTTCACGCATGATGTTCTTAGCTTTAGGAGTGGCGAGGCCCGCGTGGTTTTCGAGAATTAATTGTTCCAAACTGGCAAGCGGAACGCTCGGAGTGCCGGCCGCAGCCTGAGCCCCTCCTCCGCCACCGAGTGCCGCACCCCCGCCAAAGCCTCCTTCGCCACCTACTTCTTCACCCCCGCCTGGCGCACCTCCAAAGCCGCCTTCGCCGCCCATGCCGCCTTCGCCGCCCATCCCACCGCTGGCGGCACTGTTTGCGCCGGCTTGCTTTACTTCGAATTTGCGCACCACATAAAATAAATCTTCGCGCGCAAACCCGCTGAGTGATTTGGCAATGCCACCGCTGAGACAGCGAAACTTGATTCGGTAGGGCCGAACCACAGCCACGGAGTTGGTGTATTTCATTCGTTCTATTAGGTAATCATTCGGCCGGTTGGCGGCAACGTCCTCCTTGGTTACAGGGTTGCGCTGGATCAATTCGATGGACTGAACTCGGCTTCGGAGCAGAATGTTGATGATGGTTTCCACGTCCTCCAGTTGCACCTGAAGTTCGGGCACCTTATCCTCACTCACACCGTGTTCCTTGGTGATGACCTCAAAAAAAGTGAAGTAGTAGGGAAATTGCACATCACTCTTGCTGCCCGGATCGCGTGGAAGCCCAACCCGCTGTTCTTTGGCGGCCTTGTTGAGTTGCTTGATTACGCTCACCATGTGCGTGGTGAAATCGTTGCCGGCCATCGGCTCATGTTCCACTCCGGCGGAGATTACCGTTCCTGCTTTGATAATCAACCGATCCAACTCATTCACCTCATCCTGAATTTTTGCGATATTTTCCGGGTCGATTTTGATATTGTTCGAGGGATTGGAAATTTTTTCGCGCCGCGCCTTCACCTCCTCGAAGGCACCGCCCTGATTAGCTTTCCCGGCCTCGGCACCGGTCATAAATACGTACCCGTACCCCACAAAGCCTGCCGCCACTAACAGCCACACAAGAATCAGCGCATGCCGTTTCAAATAATAAATGACCAGTTCTTTTTGCATACTTTATTCCATGTCCTCGTCTTTCATTACGATGGGATCTTTCAACGACAATTGGATGACGAATTCAAACCAGCGCGTGCCGTCAATTTCCTTCATCGAAATTTGCCCGTCCACTTTGGTGAGGGTTTCGTCGTCACTAAAAAGCTCATTCCGCCGAAATTGCTTGGCCATCATCGTGGCAAACTCGCGGTTTAACGTTTCCCGGGTGCGAACTGTCTCGCCGTTGGGCGCATCGGCCAGCACGTTCTTGGCCATGAGCTTGAGATAAATAACACTGATGTTTTCAGCCATTTTCGCGCCTCCGCCGGCACCTCCGGGCCCTCCTTCGCCCATTCCTCCCATGCCGCCTTCGCCCATTCCTCCCATGCCGCCGCCGCCTTCGCCCATTCCTTCTCCGCCACCGAAGCCTCCCTGCTTGCCTCCAGAACTTGCTGCGGACTTGGTCATGGTAAGTGATTGCAGCCATACGGCGGCGTCGGCTTCAGCCACTTTCTCGGCGTTCACTTGGTTAACCTCGTTGGTTCCCTTGGGCACCAGCTCGTTGGGGTTGGTGAGGATTAGTATTTTGCCATCGGAACCATCCAACGTGCTTTGAATGGAGTTCACCAGCACAATCCAGTAAAATCGGCTGCGCAGGATTCGCTCCATTTTTTTGGCTTTCCCTTTGCGGGCAAACAACTCGCCCTCGACATCGGAAATTTGGGTCGCGGTTTTCTCAAAGTCGCCCAAACCCTGCTCCATCTTTTCCACTCCATCCGCGTGCTTAGCCGCGATGCTGCGGTGTGCGGCACCGGATACATAGAGCACGAGGCCTGCGCAAAAGATGGTGGCGATGGCGTAGGGGCCGCGTTTGTCGACTTGGCGGCTGATTTTTTCGCGCCGGGGCAGGAGATTGAATTCGGTCATGCCCACGGTGGTGGCGCGTAGGCCGAGGCCGGCCATTTCGCCGAGGCTGTGGGCTTCGAGGGCGAGGGCTTCGGGGTCCACTTCGGGGCCGATCTCCACGTTGCGGAAGGGGTTGAGGAACTCGACGGGCAGGCCAAGTTTTTCCTGGAAAAATTCGGCGGTGTAGAGCATGGACGCGCCGCCGCCAGCGAGGAGGAGCCGCACGGGCGCTGAGCCGCCCTGCTGGGCGCGGTAGTACTGGATGGTTTGCGCCACTTGCTGGTGCAAACGGGTCATCACGTTGCGGGCGGTTTTGACGACGATGGCTTGGTAGGGATCGGTGGGCTCGGCGGTGTTGGTGACGTGGACGTAGCCGTAGGCGCGTTTGTATTCTTCGGCGGCCGCCCAGTCCAAACCGCTTTCGCGGGCAAATTCCTGAGTGATGGCGTTGGCACCGAAGTTGATGCTGCGCATGAAAAATTTGCCGCCTTCCTCGACGAATAATGCGTTGGAGGTTTTGGCCCCAACGTCCAGCAACAGCGAGCAGCCTTCGAGCTCGCCGTAGTTGTGCATAAATGAATTGCGGAGCGCCGCGGCGGAGCCGTCCACGATGGCGAGTTTCAGGCCGAGGTCATTGCAAACGGTGGAGAGGCTGTCGATGATTTCCAGCTTCAGCGCCATGAGCATCACTTCCAGCTCGCCGGTTTCCGCCGTGCCGAGGATTTGATAATCCCATTCCACTTCGTCCAGCGGGAAGGGCACGTTTTGCTGGGCCTCGTACTGGATGATTTGCCCCACCTTGCTGCCTTCCACCGGCGGGGTACGCAAAAATTTTGTGAAGCTCTGATAGCTGGGCGTGCAGACGTGCGCCTCCAAACCTTTGGCGCGAATCTCGTGCCGGTCGAGGGTGTCTTGCAGCACTTCCTTGAGCAGCCCCACGCGGTCGGTTTCTTCTAGCCCGCGCTGGCCGAGCGACACGATTTCGTAGCGCGCAAGCACGAGGCTGCCGCTCGCTTGGGGCTCGAATAACGCCACCTTTAAGCTCGCTGCGCCGCAGTCAATCGCTAAAAACGGTTTCATATTGAAATACTCCCT
>DQLO01000232.1 GCA_015660155.1 Verrucomicrobiota bacterium | reverse complement strand
TTCTCCAAGCCGCCGCCCTTCAAGAGGGTGAGGCTGAAAAGCTCCTGCTTGGTCAGCAGCACTTGCTCGCGCAATTCGGCGGCGGGCATTTCGTTAATTTCTTCTTTCGTCTTCATTCTACTACAGGCGCGTTACAAATCGGGTAGGAATAGGCAGCTTCGCCGCAGCCAAACGCATCGCGTCGCGGGCGAGGCTTTCGCTCACGCCACCCACTTCAAAAAGCATATTGGCCGGACGCACCACGGCGACCCAGCCTTCCACGTTGGCTTTGCCTTTGCCCATCCGGACTTCCAACGGTTTCTTGGTATAAGATTTTTGCGGGAACACGCGGATCCAAACCTTGCCGCGCCGTTTCATTTTGCGGGTGATGGTCTGGCGGCAGGCTTCGATTTGCTGGGTGGTGAGCCAGCAGCGGTCGAGCGCCTGCAGGCCGAATTCGCCGAAGGACACATTGTTGCCCTTCCACGCAATGCCGGCACGGCTGCCGCGGTGCATTTTGCGGTACTTTACTCGGGCTGGAATTGTGGCGGCCATTAGATTCTTTTTCGGTTCAAGTTATTATTGTCTGCCCTTGGGGGCACCGGTTTCGATGACTTCCTCGTCATTGGATTTGCCGGGAGAATCTTCGCCCTTACAAATCCAACATTTAATACCAAGCAAACCGGCTTTGGTTTTGGCCTCGGTGAAGCCGTAATCAATCGTCGCACGCAAGGTGTGCAGCGGCACACGACCCTCAAGGTATTGCTCCACGCGGGCAATCTCGGAACCGCCCAATCGGCCGGCGCAACGGATGCGAATGCCTTCCGCGCCAAAATCCATTGCCGTTTGCACCGCACGCTTCATCGCGCGGCGATAGGCGATGCGGCGCTCAAGCTGCATCTTCACATTTTCGGCAACCAGTTGGGCATCGGTTTCGGGCTGACGAATTTCCTGAATGTCCACGTACACTTCCTTGTTGGTCATGCGCGCGAGCTCTTCCTTGATAATATCAATCTCCGCGCCGCGACGGCCAATGACCACGCCGGGGCGAGCAGTGAGAATCTTGATGCGCACGCGTTGGGCGGCGCGCTCGATGAGAATCTTGGTGACCGCAGCGTTCTCAAGTTTGCCGTAAAGCAAATCACGAATCGCGCGGTCCTCGGCCATAAAGGCGGCGAAGTTTTTCTTGTCGGAATACCACTTCGATGCCCAGTCCTTGGTGACTGCGGTGCGAAGGCCGATTGGATTGGTTTTTTGTCCCATGTTACTCGTCGTCAGAAAGGGTGATGCGGATGTGCGTGCAGCGCTTGAGAATGACCGAGCCGCCGCCGCGCGCGCGGGTCATCCATCGCCGCAACGGCGTGGCCGCGGTGGCCATGGCGTTTATGATGCGTAGCTTGCTGGTGTCCACCTTGCCGCCGTTGTCGAGGTACGCCTCGAGTCTGGCGAGCTTGGCTATTAAATGACGATGCTTGCGCTGGATGACGCCGTTTTCGTCCGAGTGATTTTCAATGCGCTGCTTCAGGTCGGCCACTTTATCCTGAATCTCGGCAGCACTCCATTCCGCGCCGATGTGCTCGGCATTGTGCAGGGCGGTGTTGAGCGTCTTCTCGATGAAGCGCGCGGACTTGCGCGGGATGGCCGAGAGCACAGCCTTCGCCTTGCTCACCAGCATTCCCTCTTTTTCGCCGGCTTTGTTTTTCCTTGGCAAAAGTTGGCGGGTCACTTCGCGCACTTTTTTGGGCGACATGCGGACGTTGCGGGTGGTGCAGGTAAATTCCATTATTTAGTCTCCCTCTTCACGTGGGCGCTGTGGCCCTTGAATATACGGGTCGGCGAAAATTCGCCGAGCTTGTGGCCCACCATGTTTTCGGTGACGAACACCGGCAAAAAGGCTTTGCCATTGTGGACGTTGAAGGTGTGCCCCACGAAATCCGGATGGATGGCGCAGCGCCGATACCACGTCTTGATGGGCCGGTTTTTGCCGGATTGCTTTTGGTCCTGAACCTTCGCCATCAGCTTGGGCTCCACAAACCAATCTTTTTTAATTGAACGTGCCATTCGGTTTTATTATTTGCGTTTCATCGGCCGACCATCGCGGCGCACGAGGATAAATTTGTTGGAATATTTTTTCTTGGAACGGGTTTTGTAACCACGAGTGATGACGCCCCACGGAGTGACCGGATGACCGCCGCCGGAGGTCTTGGCCTCGCCGCCGCCCATTGGGTGATCCACCGGATTTTTCGCCACCGCGCGGGTGATCGGCCGGATGCCGCGATGCCGCGAGTTGCCGGCTTTACCGAGGACTTGTTTTTCGTGGTCGGTATTGCCCACCTGGCCGATAGTAGCCCAGCAACTTTCTTTGACCCTGCGAATTTCACCGGAAGGCAGTTTGATTTGCGCCATATCGCCATCGCGGCTCATCAAGGTGGCGGATGAACCCGCAGCACGCACGATCTGCCCGCCACGTCCGGCGGTCAGTTCGATATTATGAATTGTGGCACCGAGCGGAATATTTTTGAGCGGCAAGGCGCTGCCAATTTCCGGCTCGGCCTGAGGGCCGCTTTGCACGGTGTCGCCCACGCCGAGTTTGTGCGGGGCAATAATGTAACGCTTCTCGCCGCCTTCATACTCGAGCAGCGCGATGCGCGCCGAGCGCATTGGATCATACTCAATGGCGATCACCTTCGCCGTCACTGTGGCGTCTTCGCCGAAAGTTTTGCGGGAGAACCGCCGCTTGAAATCCACGTTACGAACCTTTTGTTTCGCGCCGCCGCCGATGCCGCGCATCGTGACGCGGCCGCGGTTATTACGGCCGCCAGTTCTCTTGCGGATTTTCACCAACGCCTTTTCGGGCTTGGTCTTGGTGATCTCCTCGAAGGTTGAGCGCTTGATGTAGCGCATCGAGGGGGTTGTCGGCTTGTAAGATCGGATGGGCATCGGGAAATTCCTTTTTAAACGAGGTCGATTTTTTCACCTTCTTTAAGTGTGACGATGGCTTTCTTCCAGTTACCGGTGAAGCCCGCCATTTTGGTGCGGCCGCGTTTGACTTTGCCGCGAACCATCATCGTGTTCACGTGGGTGACGCCCACCTTGAACAGCTCCTGCACCGCCTTGCGGATTTGGAATTTGTTGGCGCGGCGGTCAACGACAAACGAGTACTGTGACGGGCACGATTCCTTCATCCCCTCAGTGCGGCGTTGGTTGTACAGGTCGCGCTGGATTTGGGTTTTCTCCTTGTCCCAAACGCCCTTGATGATTGTGAATGAATCCATTGGCGTTCCTTATTTGAGACGACCGGCGACCGTGTCGAGGCCGGCTTGGGTGATAATAATACGATCCGAGCGCAGCACTTGATAGGTATTCAAGCTGCTCGCCTCGGCGAGTTCCACCAGCGGAATGTTCCGGGAGGCGAGGCAAAGATTGTCGTTCTGGCTGGCATCGGCATCCACAAGCAAAAGTGTTTTGGCTTTTGCATCAATGGCATCGAGCTGCGCGCACAAGGCCTTGGTTTTTTTGGTCTCCAATTTAAGATCGGCAACCACCGTCACTTCGCCGTCCTTCAAGCGTTCGCTGAGCGCTTTGCGCAGGGCGAGCGTGCGGGTCTTGGAGTTTACCTTCTTGGAAAAATCACGCGGCACGGGGCCGTGCACCACGCCACCACCAGTAAAAATATTCGTACGACGCGAGCCGGTTCGGGCGCGGCCGGTGCCTTTTTGGCGCCACGGTTTTTTGCCGGTGCCACTCACTTCGCCGCGGTCTTTGGTCTTCGCCGTGCCGCTGCGTTGGGCGGCCATATACGCCACCACCGTGTCGTGCACGGCTTGCTCGCCTTTTTCGTCTTGAATGACATCGAAGCCGACGGAATGCGTTCCCGCTTCCTCACCGCTTAATGTCTGTACTTTAAGTTCCATTAAATTTTTCTCCGGTTACTTGGAGGCCTTCGGTTTTTTCTTGGCCTCGCGAATCACCACGTAATCGCCATTGGCACCGGGGACGGCGCCTTTCACGAGCAACAACTGATCCTCCTCGCGCACTTGCACGACTTTCAAATTTTGCACCGTGCGTTGGCGTTGCCCCATGTGGCCGGGCATCTTTTTGCCTTTGCTCACCCAACCGGGGGTGGAGCCAGCGGCAATAGAACCGGGCCGACGGAACCAGCCTTTTTGACCGTGCGACGCGGGGCCGCCGGCGAAATTCCAGCGTTTGACGACGCCTTGGAAGCCGCGCCCTTTGGTGCGGGCGATGGCGTCCACGTAATCGCCCGGCTCAAAAATGGTGACCGGCAC
>DQLO01000127.1 GCA_015660155.1 Verrucomicrobiota bacterium | reverse complement strand
GAAAGAAAAGAAGGCCGTGCTCGTAGAGTTCACCGGATCAGACTGGTGCCCCCCGTGCAAAGCGCTGAAAAAGAACGTTTTCAACTCCGCTGAGTTCAAGACGTACGCCAAAAAACATCTTGTGCTTGTTGAGCTGGATTTCCCGAGCGACAAGAGTAAAGTGAGCAAAGAGCAAGCCACGTACAATCGTGAGCAAGCCAAAGCCTTTGCTGTTCGTGGCTATCCGACAATCATTCTGATGGATGCCGACGGCAAAGAGCTTACGAAAAAAGTGGGTTACGGCCGCACCTCGGTGGCGAAATACATCGAGTCATTGAAGAAAGCGATTAAGTAACCGCAAAAGAATTCACGGCGCGGCCTTTGGGTCGCGCCTTTTTTGTGTCGCCGCTTGACGGGTTGGCGAGCGCTCCCTAGACTCGCGCGGCTTCACGGCCCACCCAACACCAATGGCAATTCTCGCACTCGAAGACGGCTCAGTTTTCCACGGCAAAAGTTTTGGCGCGCGCGCCACGGCTTGCGGCGAGGTTTGCTTCAACACTTCGATGACAGGGTATCAGGAAATCCTCACGGACCCCTCGTACAAAGGGCAAATCGTGACGATGACTTATCCGCAGATCGGCAACTACGGCGTGAATCCGGATGACATCGAGAGCTATCAGCCGCACGTCTCCGGCTTTGTGGTGCGCGAGCTTTCGCCGGTGGTCAGCAGTTGGCGCGCGCGGCAATCGCTCGATGAGTATCTGAAAGAAAACGGCATCCCCGGCATTGAGGGCATCGACACCCGCGCGCTCACCAAAAAAATTCGCGTGCGCGGCGTCATGAATGGCGTGATTTCAACTGAAGAGATTTCAGAAGCCGACGCCAAACAACAGGCCGCCGAGTGGCCCGGATTGGTTGGCGCGGATTACGCGAAAGAGGTCACGCACGCGGAAGCATTCGACTGGGATTCGCACGAGCAATCCAGCGAAGAATTTACAATCCCAACTGGGAACGATCCCACGCCGCACCCCCCTGCCCTGCCCTCGGCGGATGTGCCGATTGTGGCGTACGATTTCGGTATCAAATATAATATCCTCCGTTGCTTACGCCGAAATGGATTTAAGGTTCGTGTGGTTCCGGCAAGCACAACCGCCGAAGAAGTGTTGAAGCACAACCCCGCCGGCGTGTTTCTCTCCAATGGCCCCGGTGATCCGGCCGCGTTGGGCTATGCGGTGAAGGCGGTGAACGATTTATTGTGTCATGGAATCCCCGTGTTCGGCATTTGTCTCGGCCACCAAATCCTCGGCCAAGCACTCGGCGGCAGCACTTTCAAGCTCAAGTTTGGCCATCGCGGGGCCAATCAACCGGTGAAAGATTTGGAATCCGGCCGCATTGAGATCACCTCCCAAAACCACGGGTTTGCCGTTGATCCCACGACACTTCCTGAGGAAATCAAAGTCGACCGCATCAACCTCAACGACCAAACCGTCGAGGGATTGCGCCATCGTTCCAAGCCGATTTTCAGTGTGCAGTACCATCCCGAAGCCTCGCCGGGGCCTCACGATTCCAATGGGTTGTTCGGTCGTTTTCGGGAAATGACCACGCACGCCTAATAGCTTGACATCACTGAAATAGTTAGTAGGTTCGCAAGACCCGATCGTTAGGGTAGCATGTTTCGAGGCATGGCTACGCTGCTATACATCATCACCGAAGGGATCCAAGGCGGTCCATTCGAGTTGACCGAAGGGACTCATATTCTTGGGTCCGCTGAAGGGTCTACTATTCTCATTTCAGATACCACCATCTCTGCGCAACACGGGCAGTTTACCATCACCGATGGGCAAATTGTGTATCAGGATTTGGGCTCCCAGAATGGCAGCTTCGTGGAGCAACAACCCGTGACTTCCGTGACCCTTGTGGCGGGACACATCGTGCAGGTCGGCAACATTCACGTGCAACTAGTAGACGATCCCAGTGTGGTGGAAACCATGAAGCGCGAAACCGCCGTCATCCAAACCGGTCCCAAAGCGATTCAGCCCGGCGACTTTGGCTCTAAAGGCGAAGTCAGATCCCCCTTCCGAGTTAAAAAATCCGGATGGGTGAAAGTTTACATCATCGTCATCACCATCATCGGCGTTTTGGCTGTGGGGGCATTAATCCTGCTCCTCTTCTTTCCGGAAATGCTCACCCCTTCCAACTAAGCAAAATCTCCACCGGGGTTCATTGCACAAAAGGTTGCACTTTCGCGCACAATCCGTATTGATGTGCGCCCCGTGGACGACACGAATAAACTAATTGAACAACGCCTGGAGAATCTCGCTGCGTTGCGTGAAGCCGGCATTGAACCTTTCGCCAACAAGTTCACTCCCAGCGAAAACTGCGGCGATGCCAAGACCAAATACACCGAGGGCCGCTCCGTGGCGGTCGCTGGGCGCCTCATTTCCAAACGCGAAATGGGCAAGACTATCTTCGCGCACATCCGTGACGTCTCGGGCACCATTCAATTGTTCATTCGCAAAAATGATATTGGCGACGAGGCGTTCAAAATTTTCAAGGGACTGGATCTCGCTGATTTTGTGGGTGCCAATGGCACGCTCTTCACCACCAAGACTGGCGAGATCAGCGTGAAGATGACCGACTTCGTGGTCCTCGCCAAAGCGCTGCGGCCGCCGCCCGACAAGTGGCACGGCCTCGCCGATCAGGAAACGCGCTATCGCCAGCGCTATCTCGACCTCATCGCCAACGAAGAAGTGCGCGACACCTTTCTCAAGCGCAGCGCGATTCTCCAGGAGATCCGAAACTTCATGGCCGCGCGCGGCTTTGTGGAGGTGGAAACACCCATCCTGCAAGGCATCCCCGGCGGTGCCGCAGCACGGCCTTTTGTGACGCATCACAACACCTTCAATCGCGAATTTTTTATGCGCATCGCCTTGGAGCTTTCGCTCAAGAAACTGCTTGTGGGCGGCATTGATCGCGTGTTCGAGATTGGCCGCATCTTTCGCAATGAAGGCATCTCGCGCCGGCATAATCCAGAGTTCACCATGCTCGAGGCGTACCAAGCCTACGGCGATTACGAGACGATGATGGAATTGCTGCAATCGATGATTTGTCACCTCGCCGAGAAAGTGTGCGGCACGCTCATCATCGAGCAAAAGGACGAGGAAGGAAACGTCACGCAAACCATTGACCTCACCCCCGATTGGCGGCGGGCGAAGTACAAGGATTTGATTCGCGAAAAAGCCGGGGACGATTGGTTTGACCTCACGCCTGACCAACGCCGCGCCCGCGCCAACGATGAGTTGAAGATTGAAACGGACCCCGACGAGCAGGACTTCGAGGTCACCAACGCCGTGTTCGAAAAACTCGTCGAACCCACCCTCATCCAGCCAACATTCGTGACGCATCTCCCCAAAGAACTAGTGCCGCTCGCCAAGCTTTCCCCCGATGAGCCCGATTGCGTGGAGGTCTTCGAGTGCTGCATTAACGGCCAGGAAATTGCCCCCGCGTACACCGAGCAAAACAACCCCATCGAACAACGCGAACGCCTCCAAGAACAGGCCGGCGGCGAACAGCAAAAGCTGGACGAAGATTTTCTCACCGCCCTCGAACACGGAATGCCCCCCGCCGGCGGCATCGGCATCGGCATCGATCGCCTCTGCATCATGCTCCTCGGGCAGGAGAGCATCCGCGATGTGATTCTCTTCCCACAGCTAAAACCACGGGAAGAATAGCCTCGGTACGGACAAGCACAGCACGTCCCTACAAAGCCGCCCAATCCACCGGCTCACTCAAATCAATCCGCGGCACCTCCGCCGTCACACACTCCGGATATTTCTGCGCCGCGCCGGTGTTGAAAACCAACACACGATCCTTCGCCTTCACCTTCCCCTGCCCCATCAACTGATCCAGCACCCCGAGGCAAACCGCCGTCTCCGGGCACACCGCGATCCCCTCTTTTGAATTCGCCAACTGCATCCATTTCGGAATGTCCCCCTCCGGCGCGCTCATCGCCACGCCGCCACTTTCGCGCACGGCATCGAGGATCATAAAATCTCCAACCGCCTGCGGCACCCGCAATCCGCTTGCGATGGTGGCCGCGTTGGCCACGCGCTTGGCGTGACGCGCGCCGCTCTCGAACGCTTTCACAATCGGCGCGCACCCATCGCTTTGGCACGCAACCATCTTCGGACGCTTGCCGCTTTTGAGCCAACCCAATGCCTCCAACTCCGCGAACGCCTTCCACATTCCGATCAACCCCGTGCCGCCGCCGGTGGGGTACAAAATCCAATCCGGCAATTCCCATTCAAACTGCTCGGCCAATTCCAGCCCCATCGTTTTTTTGCCCTCAATGCGATACGGCTCTTTCAGTGTCGACATATCAAACCACTCCATCGCCTCCGCCCCTTCGCGCACGAGCCGCCCGCAGTCGTCGATCAATCCGTTCACCGCAAACACCTTCGCGCCGTGCAGCAGACATTCCTTTTGATTAATCACCGGCGTGTCCTCGGGCATAAAAACATAACACTCCATCCCCGCCCGCGCCGCGTACGCAGCCAATGCCCCCCCGGCATTGCCCGCAGTGGGGACCGCGAGCCGTTTGAGGCCAAATTCATTAGCCATCGTCACCGCCATTGCCATGCCGCGCGCTTTGAAACTTCCAGTCGGTAAACGGCTTTCGTCTTTGATGAGTAAATTTTCCAAACCAAATTCCGCGCCCAACCGTTTGGCGGGAAGAATCGGCGTGATGGTTTCGGTGAGCGAAACAATGCTCGCGGGATCATCCATCGGCAACAGTTCCAAATAACGCCAAAGCGTCGGCGGGCGGCCAAACAGCGCTTTCTTCGGAAATTCCTTTTTCACCAAATCCAAATCATACCGCACCCAAAGCGGCCGCTGACAGCGCGTGCACAACCCGTGCACCTCGCCTGCGGGATATTCCGTGCCACAATCGGCACACTCTAAATGCGTCACAAAAGGCATGCGCGAAGGAAACGCTTTGAACGAGGGTTCGTCAATCCCGCGCTGTAGGCTTGAACAGACGGCCGCGATTCAGGCACAGTCCACGCCGTTATGGCACGAAAAATTCGCATGGGCTTTATCGGCGTAGGCTCGATGGGCTTCAGTCATTTGCAGCTGTTCCACAAGGACTGCGGCAAACAAGCAGAAGCCGTGGCCGTGTGCGCGCGCGATGCCGGTCGCATTCAACGCGCGATGGCGGTGGCGCCGGAAATGACGCTGTTCAAAAGAGAAATAGACCTCATCGAAAGTGACCTCGATGCGGTGGTGATTTCATCGCCCAACTTTACCCACGTGCCGCTCGCGCTTGCGGCGCTCAAAGCGGGCAAACATATTTTTCTGGAAAAACCCGTTGGCATCACCCCCGTCGAGTGCCGCAAACTTCTGCGCGCTTCAGAACGCAGCGATCGCATCTTAATGATTGGGCACGAGCTGCGCTACTCGCCGTACTTTGCAAAATTCAAAACGTTGGTCGACGCCGGCGCGGTGGGCACGCCACATATGACTTGGTGCAAAGAATTCCGCGGCCCATTCCAACCCAAAAGCCGCGATTGGATTCAAGACCGTCGCAAAAGCGGAGGCTGTCTCGTGGACAAAAATTGCCACCATTTTGATCTAATGAATTGGTGGCTCGGCGCGCGCCCCAAACGGGTGAGCGCCTTCGGCAGCAACGCCGTCAACCGCGTCATCCCCGGCCCCAATCAGGCGCACGACCACGCGACCGTCAGTTGGGAATACGACAACGGCGCGAAAGGCACGCTGCACCTCAGCCTCTTCGCGCACGAACCGCCAAAAGAATCGCTGGAAATGGGTATCGTCGGCGACGCCGGCGTGTTGCAAACCGACCTTGATAATTTGAAAATTCTCCACTGGAAAAATGGCCGCGACAAGCCACTCGTGATTTCCGTGAACGCCAAACGCGGTGTCGGTTGGGGTGGTCATTTGGGTTTTGCCGAAATACATCCCGCGTTCATTCGCGCCATCCGAAAAGGGGAAGCACCACTGACTTCCGTGGCCAACACCCTCGATGGATCGCTGCTGGCGATTGCCGCCGAGGAATCCATTCGCAAAAAACAAATCATCACCATCAAATAAATGAGCACCCATCCCATCACCGAAAAACTTTTGAACGGCACTCTCATCCGCGAACCCGTCGGCAATGAGCAAGGCTACTGGTCCGGCGCGCCCGGCTGGACGTGGGACGAAACCGACCAAGCCGCGTACGTGTGCTACCGCATCCGTCGCCCACGCGGCGTGGAGCCCGATCGCGGTGGCGAGTCACGCATCGCCAAGACCACTGATTTTGAAACTTTTGAGGACGTGTGGTCCGTGCAAAAGAGCGATTACAATTCCGCTTCCATCGAGAAGAGCACGCTCAAGCGCGGTAAGGACGGCCGATGGCGCTACTTCACCAGCTTCGTTGCGCCCGAAGATGGCCGGTGGTGCACCACCATCAACACGGCTGACAGCATCGAAGCGCTTAACCCCGCCAACACCAAACGCCTTTTCACCGCCACGGATCACAACCTTGAAGGCGTGAAGGATCCGTGGTTGATGGAAGTCGATGGCACGTATCATTTACTCCTCAGCGTCGCCATCAATACCGCCAGCACCAGTGACAGCTCGCACGAGTCGCTGGATATTTTCAACACCGGCGAATGCAAAAGCGCCACCGCCCTCGCCACATCGACCGACCTCGACAACTGGGATTGGCAAGGCATCGTCCTCCAACCCGAAGGCGACACCGCGTGGGACAAATACTGCCGCCGCATCAACAGTGTGCTGCCGCTCGCGGGAAAATATTATGCCTTTTACGACGGCAGCGAAGGTCATCATCAAAACTACGAAGAACGCACCGGCCTCGCTGTTTCAGAGGATTTGCGGAATTGGAAAATCCTAAGTCCCGATGCCCCGTGCATCACCAGCCCGCACACCACCGGCTCGTTGCGCTACATCGACGCCCAACATCACGGCGATGAAATTATCTTTATGCACGAACTCACCCGCGAAAACGGAGCCCACGAAATGCGGTTGACGAAGTTTGATGCTGACGGATTTTCGTTGGAGTGATTTTTAGACACGGATTTCACAGATTTTCACGGATAAAAATAATCTGTGTGAATCCGTGTCAAAACCTACTCCGGCAAGTCCTTCCCTTTCGTCTCCGGCAAATAAGCGATCGCAATTAGCCCGAGAAGGAAAGTAGTTCCAAGCAAACTCAACGCCTCTCGAATTGGGAAGCCTTCAATGGATTTCACGATGCCGGAAAGAATCAGCATTGGCGCGGCTACGATTCGGCCGACGTTGAAACAAAAACTCGTGCCCGTCGCCCGCAAGTGATTGGGAAACAATTCCGGAAAGTACACTGCATACCCCGCGTGCATGCACAGCGTGAAAAATCCAAACACCGGCAACAACCACAACAATTGATTGTAAGTTTGAGGCAAATAACAAATGACCGGCACGACCATAAACGCACCCAAATGGCCGAGAATAAATGCTTTGTGTCGCCCAATCCGTGCACAAATCGGCCCGAACAGCAGCAACCCAACCCCCGCGCCGGTGGTCTGCACGATGCCGTAGGCGAACTTGGATTGCTTAGCCGCCTCGGCCACACTTGCGTCTTCGGCCAATAACATTTCCTTCGCCAACCCCTGCGTGGCGATGCCCACTGCCCAAAAACTTGCCAACCCCACCGCCGCCAGCATCATCCCCAACAGCGCGTGTTTGCGCCATTTTGAATGGCTAAACAATTCACGATAACTACCCGCGTTCTTTCGCGTGTCATCCGCCGCTTTCTTCCAGCGTTCCGGCTCCTTGACGGCGACCCGCACCCACACCACCAACAATGCAGGAATGATTCCAATCAAATAAGCATACCGCCACTGCGCGCCCACCGCCATCCCGGCCAGCGCGGCCATCCAAGTGCCCACCACGCTGGAAGCATGGAAAATACTGGCGGCGTGCGTACGCGCGTGTTTGGGAAATATTTCAGCCACCAAACTCGCCGCCACTGCCCATTCGCCGCCTACGCCCATCGCAACGAAGAATCGTAACCCGGCAATCTGCCACAAGTCGGTTGCGAAATATGTTAGCCCGGAAAAAAGTGAGTAGGTGAGGATGGTGGCAATCATAATGGGCCGCCGCCCGTAGCGATCGGCCAGCGAACCGAAGAGCAACCCACCCACGGTTCCGCCCACCAGAAACGCGGCGAGAAACCAATCGCCCCACATATCTACTTTTGCCGCGCGCGCTTTATCGTCGGTGATGCCCGAGAGGAGATCGTTGAGCATTTCCCCGCGCGTGAGGTTGAAAATCTGGCCTTCGTAAACATCAAAAATCCAGCCCGCGCAGGCGATGATGAGGATGATCCATTGGTAGCGGGTGATGCCGCTGTACCATTTTTTGCCGTCAGTCTCCGCCATTACTCGCCCTCCTTCGGGCGTTTGAGATTAAAAGTGCCGTGGTCTTTGGGGCTGCGATAGTTGAATTGCAATTGGTTGGTGGTGCCGCTTCCGGTGTAGTGGTAGAGGCCGGCGAGTTTGCCGAGGTCGGCTTGGCCTTGGAATTGATATTGGCCGCTGGCCTCGGTGACGGTCATTTCCAATCCATAACCAAAGCTGATGGGCAGAAAGCCAAACTTATATTTGGCGTGGAAACGGGTGGAATAAACATTGCCTTCCTTTCGGGTGACCAAACAGCGCAGCACGTCGTTGTGTTGATTGTGATCGCTATGCCAACGGCCAATCCATCGGCCTTCGATGCCGGTGGTGTTGGTGGCAGCTTTCCAATCCCGATCAAAGGTGGAGCAACCCACACTCACCAAAGCGAGGCCAACCGAAAGAATCCATGCGCGCAGGTTCATGCGCGGGAGGTTAGCGGGCGGAATGCTTCGTGGCAATGCTCAGGTGAGTGAGGCGCCACAATACGGGCACGGCCCGGGCTGATCGTTGCGCAGTTTGCCGCTGCATTGGCTGCAGGTGAATCGCTTGGGTTTGAAAAGGATTTTCCCGATTGCCGAAAGACCAAACCAAAATATCAGAATAATGATAACGCCACTCACAATTTTATCCTTGGGCGCATCCTTCAAACCAATCACCAGCAACAGAGATAAAATTGCGACAACAGCAATGAATCCCTGATACCAAGGATTATCCCGTGCCTCAATACTTGCCCAGCCGGCGGCGGCGAATTTTTCGTGCACGGTGGGTTGGGAAGATTCAAGCAACGGCGGCGCGGCATCGGTCCGCGTGGGCACCGGTGGCGGGGGGGCGGCGGAAGGCGCGTTACCAAATGTCGAAGGTGTAATGGGCGGCAACGGATCGAGTGGTGCAATCGGCGGCAGCGCGGGTTCATCGCTGTTGGAAATCCATTCCTCAACCGCCGCGGCGCTGGCGGGACGGTGCGCGGGATCCTTGGCGAGACAGGCCATGATCATGGCGCACACGGCATCGGGCACTTGGTTTTGCAAACCCAATTCAGAGAGACGCTTGGCAAGGGGTTTGGCCTCCACGTTGAGAACTTGATAGGTGACATCGCCGCTCGAGAATGGCGGGCGGCTGGTGAGCAGTTCGTAAAAGGTGGATCCCAGCGCGTAAAGGTCGTCGCTGGCGCGGGGGATTTCGCCGCGCATTTGCTGGGGGCTCATATAGAGCGTCGTGCCGCTCACGCTACCTTGCATCGAAGAACGGCTGAGGCTGTCGGCCATCGAAGCGGCGATTCCAAAATCGGCGAGCTTTAGATTGCCTCCTGAATCAACCATCATATT
>DQLO01000359.1 GCA_015660155.1 Verrucomicrobiota bacterium | reverse complement strand
TTGTGATTCACGATGAGTGTTCGGCGGGTATCAGTGATCCGAAAATTATCGCGGGCGTGCTCGCGCCACATCGCAAGGGCATTCCCGGTGTGAACCTCCATTGCGCGATGCATTCGTATCGGTTTGGCAATTTCCGTGCGAAGGTGAAGCTCGCCGACGCCAACGCGAAGTGGTTTGAATACATCGGCCTGCAATCCACGGGACATGGACCGCAGCAGCCAATTGAGGTGACGTTTGAAAACAATGTGCCGTTCATAACGAAAGGCGTGAAGGCATGGACCACGCAGCGCGAGGAGCTTTACAACAATGTGCAGGTGTTCCCGACGTCCAAGGTGGTGGCGCGTGGCGTGCAGGGAAATCGCAAAGCGGTGGTGGCGTGGACAAATGATTACCACGGCACGCGCGTTTTCAGCACGTCGCTCGGGCACAATAATGTGACGGTAGCCGATGCACGGTATTTGGATCTCGTGGCGCGCGGAATTCTGTGGGCCACAAAAAAAGAGGATTGGCCAGTGGCGAGGCCGAAGAATGAGTCGTTTGATTTGAACAGCAAACCCAAGCCGCAATCGAATGCAGCCGGAACAGTTAAAAGCAAAGTAGTGCGTGTGCCGAAGAATGCAGCGACGGGCGCGAAGGTGACCGCCAGCTCGGAAGAAAAGTCCAAGGGAAATATTGCGACACTGGTGATTGACGGCAACCCGGCCACGCGTTGGTGCGCCGCTGGAGGCAACAAAGGCTCATGGTTGCAAGTGGATCTCGGCAAGGCGTTGGATATCCAAAATGTCCGTCTTTATTGGGAGAAAGCCAACGCAGCCTACCAATACACTATCGAGGCTTCCGCAGACGGTAAAAACTGGAAGACCGTACTGGATTACTCGAAAAACAAGGAGGTGAAACAGATCGCCCCTCACGCGGTTGAGGCCAAGGGCACGCGGTATTTAAAGGTCACTTATCTGGGTTCCAGTACCGGCGCATGGGGCAGTCTGTGGGAGGTTGAGGTACACACTGGCGCCTTGCCGGAACTGCCCCGCAAGGTGATAAAGGCGGCAGAAAACGGCAGCAACAAAAATACCAGCGGCTTCGCCGGCGTGAAAGCGCCAGATGGCTTCAAACTTTCGCTCTTTGCACAGCCGCCGTTGGTGAATTATCCGGTTTGCATCACAGCGGCTTCCACGGGCGAGTTGTTTGTGGGAATTGATGAACAGGGCAGCCTCGGCAAGGCAAAGGGTCGCGGACGCGTGGTGCGTTGCCTCGACACCGATGGCGATGGCAAGGCGGACAAAATTAATACCTTCGCCAAAATGGATCATCCGCGCGGGCTGATTTATGACAACGGAAAACTCTGGGTGCTGCATCCGCCGTTTTTTACTTTGTACGAGGATACCAATGGCGACGGCGTGTCCGATAGAGAGAAGCGGCTCATCGACGGCATCAGCACGGAGTACGTGAACAAACGCGGCGCGGACCACACCACCAACGGCATCCGGATGGGCATCGATGGCTGGATTTATATTGCCGTGGGCGACTTCGGTTTTACAAAAGCCGTGGGCGCGGATGGCCGTGTGCTCAGTCGGCGGGGCGGCGGCATCGTGCGCATCCGGCCCGACGGCTCGGACATGGAAATTTATTGCTGGGGCCTACGTAACATCCTTGATGCGTGCATCGACCCCTACCTCAACATTTTCACGCGGGATAATACAAACGACGGTGGTGGTTGGAACGTGCGCTTTAGCCACATTATGCAAACCGGTGAGTATGGCTATCCTTCGTGGTATAAAAATTTTCACACCGAGATTATGCCCACGCTCAAGGATTATGGCGGTGGCTCCGGCTGCGGCGGTATGTTTTATCACGACACTCGCTGGCCCGCGCCCTTCGGTCACGCTGTGTATACCTGTGACTGGGGCCGCAGTGCGGTATTTCGCCATAACCCGTCCTCCAACGGTGCTACCTTTGACGCGCATCAGGAAACATTCCTGCCCATCAGCCGCCCGACCGATATCGATGTGGATGCCAGCGGCCGTATGTATGTCGCCAGTTGGCATGGTGGCAAGTTTGCCTATAGTGGTCCGAATGTCGGTTATGTAGTGCAGCTTGTGCCGAAAGATTTCAAACCGACTCCTTTCCCTGACGTTAACGAACTAACCGATGTGAAGCTCTTTGACCTGCTCATTGGCCCAAGCCAACAGCAAAACCTTCACGCGCAATTTGAATTCAAACGCCGCGGCCCCAGTGCGGCGCGCACCGCCAAGCTCATCTCGCTGGCCGCCGACAAAGCCGTCCCACTCGCTGGACGCGTGGCTGCCATCTTCACGCTCAAACAACTCAACGGCCCGAAAGCGCAAAACGATTTACTGAAACTCGGTGCCCATGCCGACATTACCGAGTTTGCAATGCGTGCGCTTACTGACCGTAAGGGCGAACTAAAGGGATTGAAAAAGGACATTTTTGTCAATGCACTCGACAGTACAAACCCGCGCCACCGCGCGCAGGCGCTTATCAGCCTTGGTCGCCTTGGCGATGCCACCGCGGCCGCAGCCATTCTGCCGCATGCTGCTGCGCCTAAGCTCACTAAGCAACCCGCGCACAATGAAGCCAATCCTGCTGCTGTCATCCCGCACCTCGCCACGCGCGCGTTGGTGGCGCTTAATTCGGTGGATACTTTAATCGATGCTCTTGATGGTACGCACGGTGCGGCCGCGCTCGGTGTTATGAAATATATTCACGACGACAAAGTGGTTGCTGCCCTCAGTGCCCGTGTTGCGAAAAATCCTGATCCCGCCACGCTTGCCACGCTCGTGCGCTTGTATCATCGCGAGGGCAAATACACCGAAGGCTGGTGGGGCACGCGTCCAGATACTTCCGGCCCGTACTTTGCCCGCGAGAAATGGAGCGGTAGTACCGCCATTGAAACCGGCCTGAAAACCGCTTTTGCAAAAGTGCCAAAGGCCACCGTGGATTTGGTAAAAACCCAGCTGGCCAAACACAAGATCAGCATCGCCGGATTACCAACCGGTACTGTCATGGCGACCAATGAAGCGAATGCGCCCATCAAGATTCCTGAACCCACGGGCGACCCGAAAAATTTCAACATCACCCTCGGCGATAAAATTGCTACCGCTCGAGCACTCAAGGCCAAGGGTAACCTCGCACGCGGTAAGGCGCTCTTCACTTCGCAGGCGTGCGTAAGTTGCCACACCACCGCCGATGGCCAAACACCCAAGGGCCCGCATCTTGTGGACATTGGCAAGCGTTACAAGCCGATGGAGTTGATTCAATCCATCCTGCAACCCGGCGCGGTCATCGCGCAGGGCTTCGACACTTATTCGTTCATCATGAAGAACAACGATGTGTACGTGGGCTTCGTTACATTGGAAAGCGCCGACACCATCCACATCCGCACCGCTGTCGGCGTGGCAAAGGAATTGCGCGCGAAAGACATCAAGCAACGCGCCAAGCTCCCCGTCTCCTCAATGCCCCCCGCTCTCGCCGCCGCGCTCACGCCCAATCAGTTGGCGG
>DQLO01000210.1 GCA_015660155.1 Verrucomicrobiota bacterium | reverse complement strand
TGGGGTTGGCCTTGGCGGTGTTCTTCCCATACACGGTGGGCGACAAACAGGATCGCAGTATTCTGATCTGCGTAAAAAATCTTCGTGAACTCGACAAGGCCATGCGCTTGTGGCAGCTCGATAATCAAAAGGACACTTTATCCGCCGTCACGCTGGAAGAAATTATTCCTTACTTAAAAGAGGGCAATCCACTCACGTGCCCGTCCGAGGGGCAGTACATCGTCACCGGCCTCACCAATCCGCCCAGCTGCACCATTCCCGGCCACGCGCTGGTGAATTAGGAGTGATCATTCCCAACGCGCCCGCAAATTCTCCGGCGTGTTTCCATTTGCCTTCAACTCACGGAGGCTGAGCGCGTCGTGGCGTTTGGCGAGGCGGTTCCCGTGTTCGTCGTGCAGCAATTCGCAATGGTAAAACGCCGGCGGCGTGAGGCCCAGCGCGCGGTAGAGCAAAAGCTGCCGCGCGGTGGAGGCCAGCAAATCTGCGCCCCGCACCACTTCGGTAATTTCCATCGCGGCGTCATCCACCACCACGGCGAGTTGATACGCGGGTAGTCCATTTTTTTGCCAAACCGGGAAGTCGCCAAAGTCGTTTCCGGCAATGAAAATTTGCGGACCGAAATGGGCGTCGGCGAATTCGATGGGCTCGCCTTCGGGCACGCGGAAGCGCCAGTTGTATTGGGTTGAGGGTTGAGGGTTGAGAGTTGAGGGTTCATTCGTTCGGCAGGTGCCGGGGTAAATGGGTTCGCCGTCTTCGCTGTGGGGGGCAGTGGTGGCTTCGCGGATGTCTTTGCGCGAGCAGGCGCAAGGGAACAGATGGCCGCCGGCGCGGAGGGCTTCGAAGGCCGCGCGGTATTTGGGCATGCGCTCGGATTGGTTGACCGGTTCGCCTTCCCATTCGAGGCCGAGCCAGCGGAGGTCTTCCAAAGTGCTGGCGCGGAATTCCGGCTTGCAGCGCGCGGGGTCGAGGTCTTCGTTGCGATAGAGCAGGGTGCCGTTGTGTTGGCGCGCGCGTTCCTGCGCAATCCAAAACGTGCGCGCGTGGCCCAAGTGCAAATAGCCGGTGGGCGTGGGGGCAATGCGACCGCGGTATTTCATCAATCCAAAAAGCGTTCGGTGATGCCGCCGTAGGCGTCGATGCGGCGGTCGCGCAGGAAGGGCCAGTGCGTGCGCGCTTCGTGCACCTGCGCGAGGTTCGCCTGCACGAGCAGCGTTTCGGGTTGATCGGTGGCGGCTTGGGCGATGACTTTGCCATTGGGCGCGGCGACAAAACTTTGGCCCCAAAACTCAATCCCTTCCCCGCCCGCGGGAGCTTCGTGCCCAATGCGGTTCACCGCCGCCACAAAACAGCCATTGGCGATGGCGTGGCTGCGCTGGATGGTTTGCCACGCGTCGTGCTGGGCGGCGCCCTCGGCGGTTTTCTCGGCGGGATGTCAGCCGATGGCGGTGGGGATGAGGATGATTTCCGCTCCCGCCAGCGCTGTGAGTCGGGCGGCTTCGGGGTACCATTGATCCCAGCAAATCAGCACACCGATTTTTCCAAACGCTGTTTCCCATGCGCGGAAGCCGGAGTTGTTGACATCGCCGACATCGCCGGGGGTGAAGTAAAATTTCTCATAATAGAGGGGATCATCCGGAATATGCATTTTGCGGTAAATGCCCAGCAACGCGCCGTCCGCATCGATGATAATGGCGGTGTTGTGGAAAATTCCCGGCGCGCGTTGCTCGAAAAGTGAGGCGATAATCACCACTTTTTCCTCGCGCGCGAGCGCCTGAATGGCTTGCGTGGTGGGGCCAGGATTGGGCTGGATTGGCTCTGCGAGCCCGTAATTACCGTGGTTTTCGCTCTGGCAAAAGTATTGAGTGCCGAAGAGTTCCTGGGTGCAAATGATCTGGGCGCCCTCGCGGGCCGCGGTGCGGGCGGCCTCCAGTGTGGCGGCTAGGTTGGCCTTTGGATCGGTGCCACAAGCGTGTTGCAGTAGGCCAAGGGTGACGGTTTTTTGGGTGTTTTTCACGGCCGCGGACAGGGGGCGATGGTGTTGAAACAGGCTCTCAAGTCAAGCTTGTGCTGAAAAAACAGGGAGAATTGCGAATATCTTTTCGGGCTATTTGTTGTTTTTCCCTTGCGAAGTGGCGGTCTGTGTCCTTTTACTCCCCGCAGTTCGCAGCGGACAACAACGCGGCAACAACTTAACCCAAGGAGAAATACATATGGCGAAACTGACTAGAACCGCAACAATTGCAGCCGTCGCAGAAGCGGCCGAAATCTCAAAAGTCCAAGCCAAAGCGGCGATGGAAGCTATTGCCAGCTTGGCATATGCCAATGCCGCTGATGGCTTTGTCATTCCGGGCATCGGCAAAGTGTCTGTCCGGCAAACCAAAGCCCGCACTATGGTGATGGCTTTCGGCCCCAGAAAAGGCGAGACCATTAACGTGGTAGCCAAAACAAAGCTGAAGTTCACCTTCCTCAAGGCGGCTAAAGAGGAAATCCTCGGCTAATCAGCTCCTTTCCCAACAAGGCGCTCCCACGGGGGCGCCTTTTTTATTGGGGAAGTTCTCAGGATTTTTGGAATGAAAATTGGTGTAATTGGCGCGGGCGCGGTGGGCGGCTTTTACGGCGGCAAACTCTGCCGCACGGGCGAGG
>DQLO01000334.1 GCA_015660155.1 Verrucomicrobiota bacterium | reverse complement strand
TCCACAGCCTGAAGTTGACCGAGATTTTTCATCAACTCAAACACCAGTTCCTGATCCGCCGGCAGCGGCGCGGGCGCGGTGAGGCTCCAAATGCCATTGGTGTTTTGCGAAAGGGAAAAGGGCTCGTTAGCCATCACCTCGATGCGGGCGAGGTCGCTGGGCGCAAATCGAGTGGTAAGGTGGCGCTCGCAAAACGCCCAGTCCTTGGCGCGCAAAGGTTCCAGTTCGCGTCGCGCTACGATGACCACGTTGGACTGATTCATCAGGCGCGCATACACCAGCCCCGGTTGGTTGGTGGGGCTGTGGCCAAACTGCACCCACGCCAGGCGGTTGGTGCCTTGGCGAAGCTCCAGTTCCGCGGCGGGCGGGCGCAGGCCGAATGCCTCGAGTTGCGTCGCGTGCTGATCGGGAACAAAATGCTGCACTTCCCAGCTCCATAAACGCGCGAGCACGAGCTCGATGTAATCGCGGTTGCCGCGCTTCACCGGTTCGGGCTGAGTGACGCGCCACATTCGGTTGGTGGCGGGGCGATTGAGCGTCATTCGCAGCGGACCGTTCCGCATCATCACTGTGTCCACCGCCGCCTTGCGTTGGCCGAGATGGAAAACCCGCCGGTCGCGCCACACATGGTTTCCCGCCGGGAAATTGTTCAGTAATTCTTTGGGCAACACAAACACCCCTTTGTTGCCTGAAGTTTGTGCGTAAAGCGAATGGCTCAGCAACACTTCGCTGCCGAGTCGCAGTTCCAAGGGTTTGGCACCATCGCGTTCTAGGCGCAGGATGGCTTTGGGCGGAGCCAGTTCGAATTCTGACAAATGGCTCACCTCGCCGGGGTTCAAATAATCGGTGGCCGTCAGAGTTGCGCACGCATTGAGCAGCGCCATCACCGGCTCGGCCTGGGCGGGATAGGGCATCGGCTCGGTGAACCGCCATTGGCCCGAATCGTGTTGGAGGCGGAAGGTGTTCGTTCCATAAGTGATGCGCACCGCGCGGATGTCGGCGGGCTTGAACGCCTCCCACAATACCGGCACCTCGGAAGGCTCCGGCGCGGGCTCGTGCTCAAAGGCCCAAATGTAGCCGAACACAATCGCCACCGCGCCGAGCAGCCAAATTGTTTGTTTTGTAATCATCCGTTCATTCAGGCCCGCCGTCGCAGCCACACCATCGCGCCCAGCAGCAGCGTGCCGGCGGGCAGGATGACGAGTAGCAGCGCAAACATCCGGTGCTTTTGCGGTTTGGTATATTCAAACCGATACTCGTGAATGGGCTTGGGGCCAATGCCTTTGAGCAGCGCGGCGCGGTTGAGTAGCCAATTGATGGTGTGCCACGCAAACTCGCGGTTGGCGTCGGTGTCAATCCGGTCATTGCGCAAAAATGCGGAGTCGCCCACCACCACCAGCCGCGTGAGCCGCGCGGCGTTCTCCGCCTTCACTCCGGGGATCGCGCCCTTCTCCACCGCCACCGCCAAAGACAGAGAGCCGGTGCGCATTGGGGTTGCCGGACCTTCGGTACCAGTTTCCCTCGCACTGCCCGTGGGACCGGTGACCATCAGCGGTGTGGCTTGGATGCCTTCGGGTGCCAGCGCGCTTTGGGTATTGGCCTCCACTCCGCGCGGCATGAGAAGCCGAACAGAAACCTTCGCTTTTTGTAGCGCGCGCACTGAGGGATGGGGCATGAATTGCTGTACTCGCAAGGTGCCGTCGCCCAGCGTGTTTTCGGGATCCACAATCACATCGTTGTGCGCAGTCACAGCCCAGCTTTCAAGCAGGTATTCCAATCCCGCACGCGAATCGCGGCTGAGCAGCAGCAGCATCCGCCCGCCATTTTCCAGATACTGCTTCAGCTTGGCGAGTTCGGTGGGGGCGATCTCCGTCTGCGGCCCGGCGAGCACCAGCAATCGGCAATCGGCCGGGACAGGGGTGTTCTGATTCAGCCGCAACGGCGCGACGACGGCTCCGAGGTCTTTCAAAAGCCGATGACATTTGGCATAGCCGGCACTGCCGGTGTTAGTCGCGCTATGCTCGCCATGACCGGTGAGGAAATAAACGCGCGGCACCACCGGATTGGACACCACGTTGATGGCCGAGGTAAAATGCAACTCGCCAAGGAACGCCGTGCGCTTGAACACCAGCTCGCCTTTCGCCGTGCGGCCGGCCGCATCCATTTTGGTGAGCTGGCCGTGGGTGATAATCTGCATCCGCTGGTTGGCCTCGAAGATGATCAGGTTCCGCGCCTGCGCCGGTAGTCGGCAGCGGCGGATGACTTCCCGCGCGCGGGCCGGTTCGCGCAGGGGGTTGACCGCCGTGAAGCGCACCAGCGGATTGGCGTGCTGATATTTTTTCAGCAGCTCCAGCACCAGCACGCGCGTGGATTCTTCCTCATCATAAAACACCGTCACCTTTACTTCATTGTCCAGCTGCCGCAGCATCAATTCCGTGCGCGAGGAAAACTCGAGGTCAATATTCTCCGCCACCGACGTCCGAGTGTAATGCCGGTGTGAAAGATAATTCGCCATCGCCGCCAACGCCAACACCGAGAGCACCGCCAGTGCGCAGTTCACCCACCCGCCCCATCGGCGGCCGGTCGAGTAACTCTCATTTCCGGGGGTGCTCATTTATTTCCAGCGTCGACTCCCGATGGCTTGGCAGGTGAGAAACAAAAACACCGCCGTGAGGCTCAGGTAAAAAATCACGTGCCGCGAATCAATGATGCCCGAGGAAAAATCCTTCATGTGTTCCAGCACCGAGATATGCCGCAGCGCGGCGTACATCGGCGTGTCCGTGGGCGGACTGATTTCCCCCAGCAGTCCCACCATAAAAATCCCTGTGCCGAGCGTGAAGCTCGCCATGGCGGCGACGATTTGGCTGCGTGTGAGGCTTGAGGTAAAGCAGCCAAGCGCCATAAAAAATGAACCGATGAGCGCGATGCCGAGAAACGTGCTCGCGACCGGCCCGGCATCCACCACTGGAAACACCGCCGCGTAGTGTTTGAGGATGAACGGAAACGCCGCCATCGGCAAAAACGTCAGCAGATAAAATCCCAACGCCCCGGTGAATTTTGCCATCACCACTTGCAGATCGCTCACCGGCGTGGTCATCAAGGTCTCAAACGTGCCGGTGGATTTTTCGCGCGCGAAGGTGCGCATCGTAATCACCGGCGTCACCAACAGCAGCACCAGCCAAAACAAACCCGTGCTGGGGAATTTTTCCGTGATCGGCAAATCAAAGGGCCGGTTGTTCAAAGCATCCACGATCAGCAACAAGCTCAGCCCCAAAAGAAACTGCACGCCCGCCAAAATCACATAGCCTCGGAACGACAAAAAATGTCCGGCCAACTCTCGTCGCGTGAGGGTAATGAAGGTGCCCATCAGTCCTCCTCCTTTCGCGTGATATGGACAAAAATATCCTCCAACGTGTGGCGGTCGCGCGTCAGCTCGCGCAAGGGCCAGCCCCGCGCGCGGGCAAGCGCGGCAATCTCCGGCCGCAAGTCCAGCCCATCGCGCGGCGTGAGCCGACAGCGCTGATAGCGCCCTTCCGCCGGCGTGATGCGGTGATGCTCCACCTCGGCCATTTCCTCCCACGCGGTTTCTAAAACCTCCGGCTCCGCTTCCAATTCCACGGTGATGCGTTGTTGGCCGCCGAGTGTTCGCTCCAAATTGGCCGGTGTGTCCGCCGCCACCACGCGGCCCTCGTGGAAAATCATCAGCTTCGTGCACGTCACCTCCACCTCCGGCAAAATGTGCGACGAAATCAAAACCGTATGATTATCAGCGAGCTGTTTAATGCACTGCCGCACCGTGCGCACTTGATGCGGGTCGAGCCCGATGGTCGGCTCATCGAGAATGATGACCGCCGGCTCGTGCACCAGCGCATCGGCCAGCCCCACGCGTTGGCGGTAGCCCTTGGAAAGTTCGCCGATCATTTGCCGCGCGACATCGGTGAGGTCGAATTGTTCAATCACCTCATCCACGCGATCACGGCTGGCTTGGCGGCTCAGCCCTTTGAGCCGCGCGCGGAATTTCAAATATTCCCGCACGCGCATATCCGAGTGCAGCGGATTATTTTCCGGCATGAACCCCACGCGCCGCCGCACCTCTCGCGAGGCGCCCGCCACGTCGTGCCCGGCGATGCGCACGGTGCCCTCGGTGGCCGCCAGAAATCCGGCGAGGATGCGCATCGTTGTGCTTTTGCCCGCGCCGTTGGGGCCGAGGAAACCGACAATTTCGCCGCGCCCCACGGTAAAGGAAACATCGCGAATCGCCGGTCGGCTGCCGTAAAGTTTGGTGAGGTTTTCCACCTCAATCATCGGCTTGGGCGTGGGGATGTCGTGGGTGTCGTCCGCCATCTATCGTGCCTTCAAAGTTGCCACGCCACTGCGCCGTTGCAGGAACGCCCCGCGCCGCACTTCCCAAGTGACGCCCAGCCGCACGGCTTCACCGCGCTTCAATTCGCGCATCATCCGCGCGAAGGCCACCACGTTGGGCGGCGTGAGCCCGTTGACCTCGCGGATGACGCCGCCGCTTTCCAGCTGCGCCAATGCGCCCGGGCCATCGGCTTCCACGGCGGTAATCAGATACCCGCCAAAAAACGAAAGCCCCGATTGCTCCGCCACCGCGCGCGTGAGGAGCCGCACTGTGAGGCCGAGGCGTTGCTCGATGAGTTTGGCGTTAAAAACTTTTTCCTCCGGCTGCATCGTCACCGTCACCGTGTGCGCGCGTCCGCCGCGAAAGATGCGAATCCTCGCCTTCATTTTCCCGCCCGCACCGCCCGCGGTAATGGCCCTGGCCCAGTTCACAAAACCGGCCACCGCCTTGCCGTTTACCTCCAACACCGTGTCGCCCGCAGTGAGCCCGGCGGTGGCGGCGGGACTGCCCGGCTCCACGGCGGCCAGCCGCAGCCGATCGCCATCCACCCGCACGCGCGCGCCCAGCCAAAGGCCGCGCAAATATTCCGGCGTGAAAAATTCGCCAAGCGCTTCGTTCACGCGCTTGATGGGAATTGAAAACCCAAGGCCCTGTCCTTGCCGATGAATGGCCACGTTAATGCCGATGAGTTCGCCATCGAGATTCACGAGTGGCCCGCCGCTGTTGCCGGGGTTGATGGCGGCGTCGGTTTGCAGCCAGTTGGCCACATCGAGCGCGGCGTTGGCTTGGGGCGCGCGCCGCGCTTTGCTGCTGAGGATGCCGCGACTCACCGAGCCGCCCAGCCCGAAGGGATTGCCCAGCGCGAGCACTGTTTCGCCCAGCAACAAATCGTCATCGCGCGCGAAAGGGACGGTCTTGAATCGGGTGCCCGGCTTGGCCTTGAGTTTGAGCAACGCCAAATCCGCGCGTTGATTGTACGCCACCCGCTCGGCCTCCAGCTCGCGGCCGTCGCTGAGCCGCACTTGGATGCGCGTGGCGCGGCGCACCACGTGGTCGTTGGTGAGCAAATATCCTTCTGGATCGATGATCACTCCCGAGCCGAGGCTATGGCGCACGTCGCGGCGCGGTTGGCCGTGATACGGATTCCAAAAATCGCGGAACAATTCCGAAAAGGGATCGCGGATTTCCATCACCGTTTCGGTGCGAATATTCACCACCGCC
>DQLO01000269.1 GCA_015660155.1 Verrucomicrobiota bacterium | reverse complement strand
TTCACAGCGGCGCGGCGGTGTGGACGGCGCTGGTTTTGTTTGCGTACGTCGCCGGCTTGAGTTGTTTGGCAAAAGTGGAAAGCGCGGATGGGCCGGTGCGGTATTGGCCGTGCGCGTTGATGGCGTTGCCGATGATTTTGGCGCTAATGGTGAACGCGGGCGACGCGCGAAAAGAAGCGCTGCTGGTGGGAGCCATTTTGGTGCTGTGGGTGGTTCGCAGTTTGCGATCCACCTTTTGGGCCAAGCAACGCGACATCGGCCGCACCGTGGGCGGATTGCTCGCGGGGATTGTTTTAGTGGATCTCCTCGCCGTGGCCCACGCGCCAACGGAATTAGCGGCGGCGTTTTTGGGCCTGTTCGTGCTAGCCTTGGCCGCGCAGCGTTGGGTGCCGGCGACTTAGTTTGAATGCAGCGTTCGGCCTTTGAAGGTGAGTTCGGCGATGCCGGATTTGTCGAGGTGACCTAGGCCGAGTTCGGTCATTTTTTCGTATTGCTTGTAGGCGGCCTTGGCGAGGGGGAGTTTTAGTTTTTCTTCGTCGGCGAGTTTGAGGGCGATGCCGCTGTCTTTGGCGGCGTGGGCGGCGCTGAAGTAGCATTCGTGGTCTTTGATGACCATATCTTCGCCATCGGTTTCAAGCACACGACTGTTGGCACCGGTTTGGCTGAAGACTTCACGGACGACATCGAGGTCGAGATTCATTGCTTCGGCAAGGCCAAGGCCTTCGGCGAGGCCGGCGGTGTTGATGTTCATCACCATATTGAGCAGCGCCTTGAGCTTGGCGGCGCTGCCGGCGGGGCCGATGTATTTGTTGGTGATGGACAGGGCGCTCAGCACGGGCTCGGCGCGGGCGAACGCTTCCTCGGCACCGGCGCACATTAAATAAAGTGTGCCGTTGCGGGCTTGGGTGATGGAGCTGGCCATGCAAGCTTCGAGGGTTTGGGCTTCGTGTTTGGTGGCCCATTCCTCGACCTTGATGTGGGTGGCGGGGCTGATGGTGGCGCAGTTAATAAAGAGGCGACCCTTGGAGCGGGCGAGCAGTGAGCCGTTGCCGTTGAAAATACTTTTCATCGCCTTGTCATCGGTGACGACGGTGATGATGATGTCGGAGTGCTTGGTGACTTCGGGCAGTTTCGCGCAATGGCGCGCGCCGATTTCCTCCGCCAACGATTGAGCGGCGGGGGTGTTGACGTCAAAGACGGCGGTGACGTTGAAGTTTTGTTCCTTGAGGCGTCGGGCCATATTGGCGCCCATGCGTCCCACGCCGACGAATCCGATTTTTTCTGACATAGATTGAGGAGGGTTGGTTGGGTTGTTGGGTTTCCGTGCGGGTTGGGCCCGCGCAAATGTTTGGTACTCACGAAACCCTAAAGGGCCGCCGCCACGGTGGCAACGGATTTTTGCGCCAAATTGATGGGCAAAACAAGCGTGGGGCAGGGGGCGGATTGCTCGGTGAGATGCACCTGCACGTGGTCGGCACCGAGCGCGGCGAGTTTGGCGGTGATTTCGGTTCGGACAATTTCCGGTGTATTGCAGTCGCTGCTGAGGTGGACGCAATACAGATGCCGGAGATTGGGGTGCAAAATTTGCTCCAGAAAATCGGCGGCGCCTTCGTTGGAAAGATGGCCGTGCCGGCTGGTAATGCGTTGCTTGAGGTGCGGCGGGCGAAGGGGATCGTTGCGCAGGAGGTCGAGGTCGTGATTGGTTTCGAGCAAAAGGATTTCGCATTCGCGTACGCGATCGGCAATGAGGCGGGTGCCGTGGCCGAGATCGGTGAGCCAGCCGATGCGCGTGGCGGGGGTGTGAATCACAAAGCCCACCGGTTCAATGCAGTCGTGCGGCACGGGGAACGTTTCGATGGTAAGGTCGCCCACTTCAAAGGAATGGCCGGTTTCGAAAACCCGAAACTCAAAATCGCATTTGTGAATGTACCGGATTTCATCAGCGGTGGCGCGGTTGCAATAAACTGGAATGCCGAGCTTGGAGGCTAGCACGCGCAGGCCGGTGATGTGGTCGGTGTGTTCGTGCGTGATGAGAATGCCATCGAGCCGCTCGGGGGTGCGGTCGAGCGCGAGCAGCGCATTGCGAATGCGTTTGGCGCTGAAGCCGCAATCGACGAGCACACGCGCGCCGGGCGTTTCCAAGTACGCAGCGTTGCCGCCGCTGCCGCTGCCGAAAATGGTGAACCGAACCTCCTCCACGCGCGCGAGCTTACGATGGTCGCGGCGGGGGCACAAATTAATTTCATTCACACGTTGCGCTTCCGCCAAATGGGGTTATATTTGCGGAACCTTTTTTGGTGAACACAAAGTGCAAGCAGTTTGCGTGCCATTGGCCTTGCCTTTGCCCTCCAAAAACGGTAACAACAGACAGCCGCCCAACCTATGGCTTTTGAACCGAGAATGCAGTTAGGACAGAGACTTGCGCAAATGCAGGTGATGTCCCCCCAGATGCAGCAATCGCTGGCCCTCCTGCAAGCGCCGATGTTGGATTTGCGTGCGATGATCAACAAGGAGTTGCAGGAGAACCCCGTGCTCGAAGAGCTTTCGCCCGATGAAGCGGCTCCTGCCGAAAATGGCGAAGCCACTCCCGAAGCCAATGGCGAAATTCCTGAGATCCAGCCGCCCGAGGGCACGCAAGTAGATCCCACCGCGGAAGGCAACGGCGAGCCGGTGGATGATTTCAGCAAAGAACTCGAGCGCCTCACCGAGATGAGCGAGGAATGGCGCGATCACTTTACGGCTTCCCAAGTGACCCCCATCGCACGGCCAAGCGAAGACGATGAGGAACGGCGGCAGTTTATGATGGAGTCCATCACGAGTGGCACGTCGTTGCAGGATTTGTTGATGGAACAATCCAATCAAAGCGATTTGGATTTGGAGGAAATGAAGGTGGCCGAGGAAATCATCGGCAACATCGACGACAACGGATTTTTGCAGGTCAGCGTGGAGGAGTTAGTGGAGGCCACCGGTTG
>DQLO01000249.1 GCA_015660155.1 Verrucomicrobiota bacterium | reverse complement strand
GGGCGGCCGGCGAAATCGTTGAAGGTGGTTTCCGGGTCGATGCCCATCACCGCGTAAATGGTGGCGAGCACGTCGTCGGGCTTGAGGGCACGCGTGACGGGATGCTCGGCCTTGGCGTTGGTGGCGCCGATGACTTGGCCGGTCTTCAGTCCGCCGCCGGCGAGGATGACGCTCATGGCCTGGCCCCAGTGATCGCGGCCGGGGATGGGGATGCCGGGTTGGCCGCTATTTAGTTTTGGCGTGCGGCCGAATTCTCCCATCACCACCACGAGCGTGTCGTCGAGCATCCCGCGTTGTTTTAAATCCTCCAGCAGCCCCGCCACGGCGCGGTCGAGGAATGGCAGACGCGCCTCGAGGCCGATCTTAATTTTCGAATGCGTGTCCCAGTGCGGCATGTCCACGGTCACGAAACTCACGCCCGATTCCACGAGCCGCCGCGCCATCAGCGTGTAATGCCCCCACGGCCCACGCCCGTAGAGGTCGCGCGTCTTGGCGCTTTCCTTTTCCATGTCGAACGCCGCGCGTGCCTTACCGCCTGTGACCATATCCACCGCTTCCTGCTGATAACGGTCCAGCGATTCAAACGAGCCAGTGCGGTCGATGTTGCGGTTAATTTGGTCGAGGCTCTCCAGCAAGCCGACGCGACTGCCCACGCGCGCAGTGTCACCGGCTAGGTTAGCCAAAATCGGCGGCGTCTGGATTTTAGTTTTCGAGGTCGCGCCGAGGTACTTCTGTTTCATGTTCAACTGAAACGGATTGTACGCCGCGCCGAGATAAGCCGCGCCTTGATAGCCGGGATAAAGATAAACACTCTCCGCCGCGGGCAACCCCACATACGCCGGCATGCCCTTTGCGTTTGCGCCGCGTGCGCGCGCGATGCAGGAACCGATGGAGGGGTATTTCTGCGCCTTATTCGCCGAGGTGCTCCCGTGGCGGCCGGTGAGCATCCAATGCGCGGCGGCAAAGTGATCGCCCGTGTCGTGATGCACCGAGCGCAGCACGCACATTTTATCCGCGTGCTTCGCTTGCAGCGGCAGCATTTCCGAGAAGCGAATGCCCGGCACATTAGTCGCCATATCCAGCCACGGCCCGCGATATTCCTTGGGCGCGGCCGGCTTGGGGTCATACGTCTCCATATGGCTCGGGCCGCCATCGAGCCAAATCAAAATCACTGACTTGCCGTTGCGCTTTGCCGCGCCCTCCGCCCGCAGCCGCAACAAGTCCGCCGTCGAAAGCCCCAGCACACCAAGAAATCCAGCCTTAATCGCCGTGCGCCGCGAATGTCCGGCGCAGTTGTTTCCAAAATTGCCCTGTTGAATTTCCAGCATAACCGATGGTTGGACGCTACGCTATGGGCAGCATTCAGGAAACTACTGCGCGCGAGGTTTGCCCACGGCAAAGAGCGTTCGCGTCCCCCGCAAATACATCACGCCGTCGGAGAGGGCCGGCGTGGCCATGAGGGGTTCACCGACGGGATGCTCCGCGAGCAGTTTGAATTTCCCGCTAGCTTCAATCACAAACACCATGCCGTCCTCGCCGGCGCAGTAGATTTTGCCATCGGCGGCGACGGGCGAGGCGCTGAAGCCGTTACCGCGATGACGTATGCGTTCGTAAAAATGTTCCACGCCGGTCTTCAAATCGAAGCAGCCGAAGAGGCCGCTGTTGTTGAGCGCGTAAACCTTGCCACGGTAAATGAGCGGCGTGGGCATGTACGGGCCGCGGCGATTTTGCCACGCGACGTGTTTGCCGCCGGTGAGGTCACCGCGTCCGCCGGGGCGCAGGCAAAAGATGGGCCGCTCCGGATGCCGTCCGCTGGCAACAATGATGCGGTCGCCGACAAACACTGGCGTGGGCGTGGTGATTTTCGAACTGCCGCCCAGCCGCCACAATTCCTTGCCGGTTTCCGGATTGTAACCGCGGATAAATTTCGACCCATTCGTTATTAGCTCCGGCTGTTTGCCCGGCCACACCGTCGGCGTTCCCCACGAGGGCAGCTCGTCGCGTTTCGTCCGCCAAAGCTCCTTGCCGGTTTTCACATCCACCGCCAGCACGAACGACTCTTTCTGCGTGTCGCACTGCACGATGACTTTGCCGTTCCAAATGATGGGCGAGCTGGCCGTGCCCCATTCGTAACCAGGCGAGTCGTAAGCGCCTACGTCCAGCCGGCCTAGGTTCTTCTTCCACAGGAATTCCCCTTTCACCGTGTACGCAAACAATCCCTCCGAGCCGAAGAACGCCACCACGTGCTGGCCGTCGGTCACCGGCGTGGAGTTCGCGTAAGTCGCCTTGATGTGCCGCTTGTCCGTCGGCTTCTTTTTCACCGCCACTTTCGACCACAGCGTTTTGCCCGTCCGCTTGTCCAAACAAATGACCCGCCACTCGTGCACCGACCGGTCCGCGGCCGCCGTCCCCGCGCCGTACAACCCCGGCTTGAAGGTGGGGTCGGCAATGCTGCTCACCGCCGTGGTCAAAAACAATCGCTGCCCCGCAATCACCGGCGACGAATGCGCCAGCCCGGGAATTTTTACTTTAAACAAAATCCCCTCGCCCTTCTCGGCATCCCACTTGGCCGGCAGCTTCATGCCATCGGCCACGCCGGACGCATCGGGGCCGCGGAAGGAGGGCCAGTCCGCCGCGCCCAAGGAGGAGGCGGACATGGCGAGGAGAAAAATTAAGCTGCGATACATGGTGTGCTTGTAGTCAAACTGAAG
>DQLO01000118.1 GCA_015660155.1 Verrucomicrobiota bacterium | reverse complement strand
CTTGGCCGCTGAGTTTGAGGTCGCGTTCCTTTTCTAATTTGTCCATGTGCTCGCGCGCGACAAATGTAATTTTGTTGGCGGCATGCTCAAGTAGTTTGTCGCGGATCAGCATGAGGAAAATATCCTTGTCGATGGGGAATCGCGTGTCGTTGTTGATGGGCTCCAGCACGATGACCGGTTTGCCCTCGGCCTTGGCGATGGGAGGCGCGCCGAGAATGCCGCGCGCCATCTTCTCGGAAATGGTAACGAGATCCTGCGACTCAATACCCAGCCCGGCCACAAAGCCGCGCTCGCCCGGTCGCAACTCGGTAACGCTCGGTCCGTGTGGGGAGTTGATGTTGGAACAACCCAGCACGGCCGTAAGGGCGGTGCCGACAAAAAGTATGGTGATGTGTTTCATGCCTCTCCTTTGGACGGGAGAATATGGCAGAAAACTCATCGTCCGAAAAGTTTTTTCACACGCTGGCGTGGCGAGAGCTGAGGCTTGGCCGGAGCCTCAACAGCGGGCGCGGGCACTGTGCCGTTGGCAAGCACGGGCAATCCCGTCGCGGGATCAATCGCCGGTGCGGCAGTGCCGGGGGCGGGCGCATTGGGGTCGATGGGTAAACCGGTGGCGGGATCAATCTGCGGTAAGGGGCCATTTGCACCGGTTGCGCCGGTTTCGGCATTAGGAATCTGCGCGCGTTCCAGCGCGGCTTGGCGGTCGGCCTCGGTTTTTTGCGCCGCTTTGCGGTCCATCATTTGCCCAATCAACAAACCCAACGCGCCGCCAATGGCCGTACCTTCGGCGGTGCGATTGCTTTTGCTGCCGAGCACGCCGCCAATCGCCGCGCCCAAAACCGTGGTGGTAGCAGTCGCCGGCGCACGCGTTTGCGGTGCGGGCTGCGGTGCCGGCGCGGGATCGCCCGCTGCGCGTAATCCTGGAATGTTCAGTCCTGGGAAAAGTTGTGCCTGCGTTGTGCACACCGAAATCGTGAGCAAAATGAGGGCGAAAACGGCTGTTTTTTTCATAATAACGCTACCTTCCTTGGTTTCATCAGTTGCAAAACTGAGATAGTCTTGAGTTTGCTAACAAGTTATTCACAGCAATTCGTGTGCCGAATCGTGCCGAAAAAGAGAAAATCGCCGTTTTATGTAAAAAACGGCGATTTTATGGCTAAAATGGGTGGTTTGAAGATTATCGCCCAAACAGCACGCGGGCCGGATATGCGGCATTTACGCGCGGTGGCGTGATAATAATCACCGAACCGGCCGTCGGCTGCACGTACATTGGGCGCGCATATTGGTATCCCGGCGCCATTGCCATCGTGTGCATCGGCAATCCACGCCGCATCCCAAAGTAGTTTGGCTGAGGATAATAGCCCGGCATGAATGGCACCGGCGCGTGCATTTGCGGCTGCGCGGGCGGCGTGATGAGCACCGTGGCCGCCTGCGCGCCGGGGCGGGCGGGCAGTTTGATTTCAATGGTGCGATCGGCCATCCCCAGCCCCATGCGCAAGACGCCGGGGCCAAAAAGTTGCGCGGAAAGTTGGGGGGCAAATCCCAGTGTCATCAGAATCAATAGAAAGCCGGAGAACCGTTTCATGCGAAAAGTGTACGCCTTCCCAACGCGGTGGCAACAGAATAGTGTGCACACGTACAAAAACTTTTTGGGGGAGCGCACGCGCTCTCGCGTGCCAATTCCGGCGCCTCGCCGGAATCAGAAATGGCGTAGACAACCAAAACCAATCGGCTTGGGCGGGGGCGCCCAAGCCCGCACGCGAGGCGCGTGCGCTCCCCGCCCCACTTTTCACTCGTGACCATCCCGTCTCGCCGCTAATCTCGCCGCCCGATTTCGATGTTAGCCAAACGCGTCATTCCCTGCCTCGATGTTCATGACGGACAAGTCACCCGTGGCGTGCAGTTTGGCAAAGCCGAGGCGGGCGAGTTGCGCAATGTCGGCGATCCCGTCGAGCTGGCGCTGCAGTATAATGAACAGGGCGCGGACGAGATGGTCTTCTTCGACATCACCGCCAGCGCGCACGAACGCAAGACCATCGTGGACGTCATCGAGCGCGCCGGTGATCAATGCTTCATGCCGCTCACCGTCGGCGGCGGCATTCGCACGGTGGAGGACATGAGCACCATGCTCAAAGCCGGGGCCGATAAAATTAGCATCAACTCCGCCGCCATCGCCACGCCATCGCTCATCCGCGAAGGCGCGGAAAAATTCGGCAGCCAATGCATCGTCGTCAGCATCGACGCCAAAAAAACCGGCGACGACCAATGGCGCGTCTTCACCCACGGCGGTCGCAAGGAAGCGGGTTTGGACGCCGTCGAATGGGCGAAGGAAGCGGTGGCCCTCGGCGCGGGCGAAATCGTTTTGAACAGCATCGATGCCGATGGCACCAAGGCTGGCTACGACATCGAGATCACCCGCCGCATCAGCGAGAGTGTCGGCGTCCCCATCGTCGCCAGCGGCGGCGCGGGCAATCTTGATCACATGGTCGACGTATTAAAAGAGGGCAAAGCCGACGCCGTCCTCGCCGCCAGCATTTTCCATTTTGGAGAATTCACGGTCGGCGAAGTGAAAGAGCATCTGGCGAAAGCCGACATTCCGGTGCGGGTAGTGTAAAAATGGAATTGCTTGCTTTGTGTTTCCGCTGGAAATCAGGGTTTGAGGATGTAACGTTTGGGCGTGGGTGCAAATCTTGGCAGTTGTCCTGATTGTGGTAGAGAGATTTCTCTCAGGGCCAAATCATGTCCACATTGTGGGTCGCCTAAACCGTTTGCTACACCCATTAGCGAGATGCCGGTTGTGAAGCCAGCGTTGAGTGGGGGGAAGATTTTCTTGGGTGGAGTTTGGGTACTGGTAAAAACAGCTTTCTGGTGGGCATTGGGAGTTGCGATAGTCAGAGGAACCTTATTTGGGTTAGCTGGCGGCTTGCCTGGCCTTGCAGTTGGATTAGGTGGTGGGGTAGCTTTGGGAGGTATCGTAGGGACGATAGTTGGTTTTTTCTTTATGGTCGCCTATTGGATTAGAGGCGGCCCAAAACAGCACAAGCCTACCTTGAGGGAGAAAATGGACGCCCTTCACGCCCTAAAACAGGCACAGATTGGAAAGCCTCAAAAAGACAATCCACATGACACTCCCCTTTTTATGGTTGATGATGATGGTCAGCACGGGCCGTTTAACAAGCAACAGCTTACGGATAGACTGAGAAAAGGAGAGTTTTCGGCAGACGCTTTGTACTCGGAGAAAGGAACCAAGGACTGGTACGACTTGAAGAGTTGGAACAAATAGAAAACTGTCGAGGTGGTATTGGTTTCCTGATCTTTTTTCTCTGTGCTCTCTGTTCCTCTGTGGTTAAGTTCGGCGCATGTCTTTTATCGACGGGTTGAAATTCAATGAACAGGGGCTGATTCCGGCGATTGTGCAGGAGGAGGGCTCGGGGCGGGTGCTGATGATGGCTTGGATGAATGCGGATTCCATTCAGAGCACGCTCGAGACGGGCAAGACGCATTTCTGGAGTCGTAGCCGGCAGAAGTATTGGATGAAGGGCGAGAGTAGTGGCAACACGCAGCAGGTGAAGGATGTGGCGTACGATTGCGATGGCGACACGCTTTTGATTCAAGTGGAGCAAATCGGCGCAGCGTGTCACGAGGGTTACAAGAGCTGTTTCTTCCGCAGCGTGAAGGAGGGCGAAGGGGAAATCACCGAGGAGCGGTTGATTGATCCGGAGGAAATGTACGGCAAAAAATCGTGAGCGATTCCCCGCACATCACGCCTTCGCGCGAGGAGTTTCTGCAGCACGCTGGGCAGGGAAATTTGATTCCGGTGTATCGCGAAATTCTGGCGGACTTTGAGACGCCGCTTTCGGCTTATCGCAAAATCCGTTCCGACGGCGAGGCGTTCCTGTGCGAGAGCGTGGAGGGCGGCGAGCATTTGAGCCGCTACTCGTTCGTGGGCTGCAATCCGCGCGGAATCATTCGGCAGGACGGCGATCAAGTGCAGGTGGTGGAGGGCGGCAAAGTGACGGCGACGTACACGGTGAGTCGCAATGTAAATGAAGCGGGCGAAAACCACGTGCGCGATGGGTTGGAGGTGGTGGAAAAAGTTTTGGGTCGATACCGCCCGGTGGATTTGCCGGGGTTGCCGCGGTTCACCGGCGGCGCAATGGGGTTTGTGGGGTACGAATTCATCCACGACGTGGAGCCGGTGGTGCCGCGTCCGCCCAAGGATGAGCTTGGCACGCCGACGATGTATTTTTTGATCGCGGACGAATTGTTGATTTTCGATCGTGTGCGGCAGACGGTGACCATTCTCGTGAACGCCATCATCGAGGACGGCGCGAAACCGGAGGACGCCTACGAGGAAGCGGTCGACGAAGTGGAACGCCTTGTCTCATTGCTCGAACAACCGACCGAGCACCGCGCCGTGACGCTCACCGCAGATCCACCGGCCGCCGCGTTTGAGTCGAACATGGAAAAGGCCGACTTTCTTGCCAACGTCGCCAAGAGCAAAGAATACATTCGCGCGGGCGACATCATTCAGGTCGTCGGCTCGCAGCGTTTCTCCACCGAGGTGACGGCCGATCCGCTGGATGTTTACCGCGCCGTGCGATCCATCAACCCATCGCCGTATATGTTTTTGCTGGAGCTGGATGGCTTTTCGCTGGTCGGCGCGTCACCGGAAATTCACGTGCGCTGCGAGGAAGGCGAGGTACAAATCCGCCCCATCGCCGGCACGCGCCCGCGCGGCACCACGCCCGCCGAGGATTTGGCCCACGAAAAAGATCTGCTCGCCGACCCCAAAGAACGCGCCGAGCACGTGATGCTCGTGGACCTCGCCCGCAACGACATCGGCCGCGTCTGCGAATACGGCAGTGTGCAAGTCGCCGACCTCATGATCATTGAGCGTTACAGCCACGTGATGCACATCGTCTCCAGCGTCACCGGCAAACTCACCGCCGACAAGACGCCGTACGATTTGCTGCGCGCCACTTTTCCCGCTGGCACCCTCACCGGCGCGCCGAAGATTCGCGCTATGCAAATCATCAGCGAACTCGAGCAAACCACCCGCGGCCCCTACGGCGGCACCGTCGGCTACTTCAGTTTCAACGGCAACCTCGATTGCTGCATCACCATCCGTACCGCACTGTTAAAAGACGGCCAAGCCCACGTCCAAGCCGGCGGCGGCTGGGTCAACGATTCTGTACCCGAAACTGAATTCGAAGAAACCGTCAACAAAGCCAAAGCCATGATCAAGGCCATCGCCCTCGCCGAGCACTGCGTAAAATTGTAGATGAAACGATTGTTGATCGGGATCGTGCTGGTGGTTTTGCCGGGCACGTCCGTGGACGGGGAAGAACCGCCGCGACCGTTGGTGCCGATTGCGGCGAAGTTGGAACCGACGCGGCAGGTGGTTTATAAAACGGTCGGGAAGCGCGAGTTGCGGCTGCATATTTTTGAGCCGAAAGGGCATCGGCCCTCGGATCGGCGGCCGGTGTTTTTGGCCATCCACGGCGGCGGATGGGTCGGCGGCGAGGCTCGGAAATTTTACCCCTTCGCGGAATACTTTGCGCGGCAAGGCATGCTGGGCATCAGTTTGGAGTACCGGTTGATTAGCCGAAAGTCCGGCGCGACCAACACCACGGTGTTCGACTGCGTGCGCGACGGCCGTTCGGCGGTGCGTTACCTGCGCCAACACGCGCGCGCATTGGGCATCGATCCCGCCCGCATTGTGGTTGCCGGCGGCTCGGCGGGCGCGCAAGTGGCGGCGGGCACGGCGTTATTCCCGAAAGTGAACGCCGCCACCGACGACCTCAAAATCTCCAGCACGCCCAACGCGCTTGTGTTATTTTATCCCGTCATCGACACCTCCGCCGAGGGCTACGGCCAAAAGAAAATCGGCGATCGCTGGCGCGAGCTTTCCCCCGTGCACCACGTGCGCGCCGGTGTGCCGCCCACCCTCATCTTCCACGGCACGGCTGATACCGTCACGCCCCACGCCGGCGCGGTGCGGTTCCAAAAAAATATGCGCGCTGCCGGCAATCCCTGCCAACTCATCAGCCACCCGGCCGGTCCGCACGGCTATTTGATTTTTGACCTGAAACTTTTTGAACAAGCCATGTGCCGCACGGCGAAGTTTTTGCAGCAACAAAAAATTCTGGAGTAACCAATCCTTCGAATTCCTGTTGCGAAAAGCCGTCGAAACTTTAACATCACGCCACAATGAATCGATTGCTTTTCCTTTTTCTCCTCTCGGTTGTCGCTGTCTCTGCGCAGAACAATCCACTGAAATTTTCCGCGCGCTCGGCTGGCGATGGCGATTGGTCATCCGCGAAAACGTGGGAACCCAAGCGCGTGCCCAAAGCGGGCGATCGCGTTTTGGTGAGCGCGGGCACGGTGGTGCGGTTTGATGCGAAGGCGACGCCGGTGATTCGGCTGTTGCAAGTGGCGGGCACACTGCGGTTCGCGCGCGATCGAAGCACGGAGTTGAATGTGGTGTTGCTGAAAGTGCAATCGGGCAACCGTTGCACGGAGCGCGGGTTCGCGTGTGATTTTCACGGCGTCAATAAAGCGGGCGAGCCCAACGCGATGCCCACCGGCGCAATGCCCACGCTGGAAGTGGGCACGTTGCAAAACCCCATTCCCGCGAAACACACCGCGCGCATTCGGCTGCACTTTATTAAAGGGATGGACGAGGACGACGCACCGGCGCTGGTGTGTTGCTCGGCGCGGATGGAATTGCACGGCGCACCGCTGGCCCGCACGTGGCTCAAGCTCGGGGCCACCGCCAAAGTGGGCGATGCGAAGGTAACCATCGATGGCGCGGTGAAGGGATGGCGAGTGGGAGATTCAGTGATTGTCACCGCATCGAAAAAACACAGTGAGGTCGGCACGGAAGAGCGCGTTATCAAGGCCATCGACGGGCGCGTGCTGACGCTTGACCGGCCATTGCGCGCGGAGCATTTCGGCACGGGGAAATTCCGCAGCGAGGTGGCAAATCTGTCGCGCAACGTCATCATCGAGAGCGCCGACCCCGACGGCGTGCGCGGGCACACGATGTTTCACCGCTACAGCAAGGGCGGCATCAGCTACGCGCGGTTTGCGCATCTCGGCAAGCGCGGCGTGCTCGGGCGCTACGCGATTCATTTTCATCTTGCCGGCACCACGATGCGCGGCTCGGCGGTGGTCGGCGCGGCCATTGTCGATTCGCATAACCGCTGGGTGACAGTGCACGGCACGCAGTATTTAATGGTGCGCGATTGCGTTGGGTATCAGTCGGTGGGGCACGGCTTTTTTCTGGAGGACGGCACGGAGGTGTTCAACCTGCTGGATCGTAACCTCGGCGTGCAAGCAATGCGCGGTCGGCGGTTACCCGACCAAGTGCTGCCTTTCGACCCCAACGACGGCGCGGCATTTTGGTGGGCCAACGGCCGCAACACGCTCACCCGAAACGTGGCCGTGGAGAACGACCGCTACGGCTACCGCTACGACAGCCAACGCCGCAGTAATTTTAACAGTAACCTCCCCGTGCTCATGCCTGATGGCAAAACCAAAACCGTCGACATCCGCACGCTGGCCATCAGCCGTTTCGAAGCCAACGAATCGCACAGTGAAGGCCTTTACTCCGTGGCGTTCGCCGGCACCGATGGCGTGGGGCCGGACACGCGCCATCCGCATCGCGTGCGTGGCCTGAAGCTTTGGCAAACGCACTACGCCCTGCGCGCGCAACTGCCGACGATGCTCATCGAGAATGTCCACATCGACCACGCGGCGTATGGCATCTACCGGCCGTGGTTTGAAAATCACGTGTATTGTAACCTGCACATCGCCGCCACCGGCGCGGAGCCGTTCAACCGCGGGCTCGATGACCAAAGTCTGCAGCACGGCAGCATCACCGTCGAGGGCCTCACCTTCAGCCAACTCGGCTACGGCGGCGGGATGCCGTTGATACAAATGAGCGCGAATAATGTCACCGGCAAAGCCGAGTCGCACTTTCGCAGCGTCACCGTGCGCGACCGCACCCGCCCCGGCCGTTGGCCGTTGATGAACCTTGGCGGCGGCCCGCGCCTAAAACCCTCCACGCCGAAGGGTGTGCCGTATTATTTGCACAACCACTTCGGCCCCGGCAAACACGCCAAGGTGGTGAGCACCCGCGCGAAGGATTTGCTCGCCGACGGCAACCAATACGCCAAGGAAACTAATCTCACCGGCGATGAATCCGTCGCGGCCCAAGTGCGCAACGTGAACTTCCCCGAGCTATTGCATCCCATTGATGACCTTCCGCCCGCCACCCTCATCACCCGCATCGACGAAGCCAACGGTCGCCTGAAAATCCACGGCACCACCCACGACAACGGCACCATCAAAACCGTAACCGTCAACGGCCAACCCGTGCGCATTCACAGCCAACAACACGGCGTTGCCGACTGGACCATCGAGTTGGCAACGCCCTCCCAGCTCACCGCCACCGCCACCGACACCGCCGGCAACACCGAAAAAAATCCTCATCAGTTAACCCTCATCCGGAAAAAGCCAACGCCATGATCAAAGCCGTTGCCCTTGCCGGGCATTGCGTGAAGCGGTTGAGAGGGCGGCCTTAATGAGGTTGCCTGAAATTCTCTTGATGGAATTGCCGTCGCGCTGGATGATTGGCCCATGAAAGCACTTGGTTTTATTTCTGTTCTTTGTGCGCAGGCGGCCTTCGGGTTGACGGAAGCGGAGTTTCAAAAACTGCATCGCGAATTGCAGTCGAATCCGAATGCAACATGGCGAACCATCCCGTGGAAGACTTCGGTGCTCGATGCACAGGCCGCCGCCGCGCGGGAGGGGAAGCCAATTTTCATCTGGGCCATGGATGGGCATCCGCTGGGGTGTACGTGAAACAACGGCGTGATCGACCGTGAGTCGACTTTTGCCAATCCCTCCATCGTGAAGCTGCTGCAAACACAGTTCATCCCCGTGGCAATCGACCAAGCGTATCAACGCCGGCAGAAAGATAACGAGGGCCGCTTCTACCAAAAAATTGCCAACCAAAGTCCGCGCAAGGTCGGGCGCGGCACAACGCAGGGGCTGTTCACCGCCGATGCTTCCGGCCGGTTGCTGGGCTTTACCAACAACCGCGGTGCCGACCGCGTGCTGGGCATGATGAAGAGCTCCCTGCAAAAGCATCGGCCGGTGAAGGTGGCCGCCATCGCCAAGGGCACGCCTGATGCGCGTTACAACCCCAAGCCACCGACGGGCGGGCTGGTGGTGCGGGTGACCTCCAAGGTGCTCGGCGGTTATGAAAAGACGGACAACGAGTACCGGCGCATTTTTCAAGCCTCCCTCGGCCGCGACAACTTGTGGATACGCGCCGCCGAACACACAGCACTGGCGAAAGGCGAACTGCCCAAAAGTTTACTGCGTCGAATTGCCCGTTTTCATCTCGTCGATAACACCCGCGGCGAGCCGCCGATGTGGGATAACAATGAAATCAAAAAACTCGAAGGAGTCCTTCGCAAGGGCCAACTCCGCGCCACCGTCCACCTTCGCACCGCCAACAACGATCGCGGCTACGAGGCGCAACTCTTCGGGCGCATCGAAACAAAAAACGGCAAAGTCACTCGCCTCGACCTTGTTGCCAAGGGAACTTTCTGGGGCGAAGGCCGCTACACACGCAATGCCCCCAAGGGACGTTTCCCCCTCGCCGTCGCCTTCACCCTCGCCGATGGCAAAGACGCCGCCGACTCCATACCGCCCCAAGGCTCCCGTGGATGGGTGCAGGGATACCTCAAATGAAGCAATCTTCTATGCTGCCCGCCACTGCTGCGGCGAATCGGGACAGCGCTCTGCCTCACTTGGATTCCAATTGCACTGCCTCCGCTAACCTGCTTTAGTGCGCTCCCGCAATGGGAAAATTATGGCTACCGAACAATCACTCATATTGCTCAAACCCGACTGCCTCGACGGCCATCACGCCGGCGAGGTCATCGGACGCTTTGAAAAAGCCGGCTTCGAAATCCGTGCCGCGAAGCTCATCGCCCTCACCGATGACCTCCTCAAGGAACATTACGCGCACATCGCCGACCGCCCCTTCTTCCCCGAGATCGTCGAATTCATGAGCGCCCGCCCCGTACTCGCCCTCGTGCTCGAAGGCGAAAACGCCGTCGCCGCCATCCGCGACCTGCTCGGCCCCACCGATTCCACCATCGCCCCCCCCGGCACTCTCCGCGGCGACCTTGGCGAAAGCAGCATGAAAAACATCTGCCACGCCTCCGACTCGGCAGAAAACGCCGCCATCGAAGTGGAGCGCTTCTTCAACACAGGCGAGGTGCATTAACCTTCACCGCTCTGGTCGCTATGAATCCGGCTGATTTTCTTTCGTTGATTTCTCGCCGGCATTGTCAGCGGGCGTTTAGGGATGAGGCGGTGTCGCGGGATATTTTGGAGGCGGTTTTGTTGGCGGCGGGGGAGGCCCCTTCGGGGAAGAATACGCAGCCTTGGAAGGTCACGGTGGTGAGCGGCGCGGCTCGGGATGGATTGAGTGCAGCTCTTTGTGCGGCGTTTGATGCGGGGGAAAAGCCGCAGCCGGATTATGAGTATTCGCTGCAGCCCGACCCCGCCGAGTGGAAGGAGCGCGCGCGCGCTTGCGGGTATGCTTTGTTTGAATTGAAGGGGATTGGTCGGCAGGATTTGGAGGCGCGCAAGGAGCATGGGCGGGAGAATTTCACTTTTTTTGGCGCGCCGGTGCAGTTGATTTTTCATTTGTCGGCGGGAGCGGAGCGGGGGAATTTTTTGGATGTCGGGATGTTTATGCAAAACATAATGCTTGGCCTCATGGCGCACGGGCTGGGGAGTTGCCCGCAATTCAGTGTGGCGGGCTACGCGGGCGTGGTGCGGGAATCGCTGGGGCTGGGGGCGGATCGTTGGGTGGTGGCGGGGATGTCGGTGGGCTGGCCCGACGGAGCGGCCTCGGTGAATACGTTTGTGCCGGAGCGCTTGCCGTTGGCGGATTTTGTGGATTGGCGGGATTGATGAAAATACAAGTCGCCAGTAATCGGGCTTATTTGGTAGCTTCTGTCGCAGCCGGAGGCCTCGGCTTTTTATATGAGTGAGGAGTATTGCAAAAGCGCGTGTCAGGAATGCAACGGTCGGATTTCCCTGCCGGTGGATGCGGTGGGCGTGGAGTTCAATTGCCCGCACTG
>DQLO01000320.1 GCA_015660155.1 Verrucomicrobiota bacterium | reverse complement strand
TCCGGCGACAATACCCCGCCCGGATTCGTGCCGCGTATCATAAACATGAAATGCTTCCCCTGCTTGCGCACATCGCGGTCGTCCTGCTGATAAATCCCGTGAAACTTCAGAAACTGCTGGTCGTCCTTGGAAAAAACATCCACCGCCCCATCCGCCAAAGTGGCCGCGATATCCCCCGCCAACGAAGGATTCTCCGCCTTAATCACCTCATTATGAGTCAATTTCGCTGTTTTATCGGACATCTGTAATGTTTAGTAAGTTGCTAAAGGTGCTAATGATAACGCGCTCGCCGCTCCAGTCAAGCTCTTGTTCGCTCGTGATTCATAATGTCTGGCGGCGGGGGAGTATGCCCATCAGGGCCGTTCGCATTCCAGTCCAAATGTCGGAATGCCTCGGCTGATTTTATTGGCTGCTTTGAGGTGATTTTGCAATCATCCGGCGCGCCCAATTTCTGCCGGCAAGATGCCCGGCAGCACCTTGATGACCGTCACCACAACCAATCCTTATACCGGCGAGCCCATTCGTGAATGGGAGCAGTTGGGTTTTGCCGAATTAACGGAAGCCACGGCGCAAGCGCGGACAGCGTTTGGGGATTGGCGAAGTGTCCCGCTGACGGAGCGGGTGAAACGTGTGCAGGGGGCGCTCAGTTATTTTGAAACGAACCGCGAGGCGATTGCGGCGGACATCACTGCGCAGATGGGGCGGCCGTTGGCGCAGGCGCGGGGGGAGATTGATGGATTGTTGGAGCGTTTCAATTTTCTTTGTGACATCGCGCCGGAGGTGTTGGCAGCGGATGCGATTGCAGTTGAAGCGAAGAAGGAAAATTTTCATCGGGAGATTTTGCACGAGCCGCACGGGGTGGTGCTGATTATTGCGGCTTGGAATTATCCGCTGCTCATTGCGGCCAGCGGCGTGGCGGCGGCGTTGTTAGCGGGCAACACGGTTTTGCTCAAGCACTCCACGCGCACGCTTTCCATTGGCGAACATTTTGAAAAGGCATTCGGCGCGGAGGGTTTGTTGCAACACGTGGTGATGGATCACGCGAACACGGCGCGGCTCATCGAGGAAGGCGATATCAATCACGTGGTGTTCACCGGCTCGGTGGGCGGCGGTGAAAAAATTTATGCGAGCACCGCAAAGCGTCACTTCGATTGCAACCTCGAGCTAGGCGGCAAAGACGGCGCGTACGTGGCGGCGGATGCGGACGCGGCACAGTCGGCCGCAATGCTCATCGATGGCGCGATGTACAACGCCGGCCAATGCTGCTGCGGCATCGAGCGCGTGTACGTGCACGCGGCGGTGTACGATGAATTTCTTGCCGCGTGCCAACCACTCGTCGAAGGCTACACGCTGGGCGACCCACTCGATGCCGCCACCACGCAAGGCCCGCTGGCGGTAGCGTCCTCGGCCAAGTTGATGGAGACGCAAATTGCCGAGGCGGTGGACGCGGGCGGGGAAGTACTCGCGGGCGGCAAGGCGCGGCAAATCGAGCACGGCACTTTTTTCGAACCCACGCTGTTGACCGTGAACCGCAACAACCTCGCCATTATGCAGGAGGAAAATTTCGGGCCGCTGTTGCCGGTGATGAAAGTGGCCGATGACGCCGAAGCCATCGCGCACATCAACGATTCGCAGTTCGGCCTCACCGCTGTGATTTGCACGAGCGACCAATCGCGCGCCGAGGCTTTTGCAAAAGCGGTGGAGGCGGGCACAATTTTCATGAACCGCTGCGACTGCCTCGACCCCGCGCTGCCGTGGACCGGTCTCAAAGCCAGCGGCAAAGGCTCGTCCCTTTCGCGCTATGGATTGCTCGCCATGACCCGCCCCAAAGCGATACATTTCCGAACCCAATTTTAACATGAGCACTCCTGACATCTCCGCCGACGCACTCATCGCGAAATACCGCGAGGAAAACATCCCGCGCGTGAAGCTCGCCTTTGCCGACCTCGATGGCGTGCATCGCGGCAAGTACGTTTCGCTCGATAAATTTGCCAGCATCGCCGGTGGCACGGCGGGCTTTTGCGATTGCGTGCTGGGCTGGGACGTGAACGACCAGCTTTACGACAACGCAAAATTCACCGGCTGGCACACGGCGTTTCCCGATGCCAAATACCGCATCGACCTCGCCACCGAACGCCGCCTGCCCGATGAAGATAACACGCCGCTTTTCGTCGTCGACTTCGAGGGCGACGACGGCCTCCATCCCATTTGCCCGCGCAACCAACTGCGCCGCGTTTTGCAAAAGGCCGAGGGCATGGGGCACTCGGCGCGAATGGCGTTTGAGTACGAGTTTTTTATCTTCGATGAAACGCCGCACACCTTGCGCGAAAAAAATTATCGCAACCTCACGCCGCTCAGTCCCGGCAACTTTGGCTACTCGGTCATCCGCAACTCGGCGCTCTCGGATTTGTTTCACGAGTTTATGGATTTTTGTGACGCGATGGATTTCCCCATCGAAGGCCTCCACTGCGAAACCGGCCCCGGCGTTTGGGAAGCGGCCCTCACCGTGGACGACGCCCTGCGCGCGGCGGACAAGGCGGCGCTGTTCAAAACATTTTCCAAAGCATTCTTTAACAAGCGCGGACTCGTCGCCACCTTTATGGCCAAGTGGTCGATGGATTATCCCGGCCAGAGCGGCCACGTGCACCAATCGCTCGTTGACGCCAGCGGCGCGGGGAAATTCCACGACGCGGCCGCCGAACACAACATGAGCGCGTTGATGCGGCAATACGTGGCGGGCCAGCAGAAGTTTTTGAAACCCTTCCTCAGCCTGTGCGCGCCGACGATTAACAGCTACACGCGGCTCGTCAAAGGCGCGTGGGCGCCGACCGCCGCGGCGTGGGGCGTAGACAATCGTACCACCGCGCTGCGCGTCATCACCGGCTCGGGACAATCCCAGCGCGTCGAGTTCCGCATCGGCCCGGCGGACGCCAACCCGTATCTCATCGCCGCCGCCAGCCTCGGCGCGGGCTTGCTCGGCATCGAGCAGCAACTCGATCCCGGCGATCCACTCACCGGCAACGCCTACGAACAGGAAGCCAACCTCCCGTCCGAGCGCCAACTCGCCACCAACCTCCGCGACGCCACCCGCGATCTCGAGCAATCGACGGAAGCACGCGAATTGTTCGGCGGCGAATTCATCGATCACTTCATCGCCTCCCGCGACTGGGAAGTGCGCGAGCACGAACGCCAAGTCACCGACTGGCAACTGCAGCGGTATTTTGAGATTATTTAACGCGCGATGAATCAATTCAGTTTCCCCACCACCATCCTCCACGGCGAAGGCGCGTTGGCGGAATTGTCCAATCGCATCGCGGAGAAAAAACTGATGCTCGTCACCGACCCCGGTTTGGTGAAAGCAGGCGTGGTCGAGCAAGCGCTGGCGGGGCTGGCAGATTGCGGCGCGGCGTTTGAAGTTTTCGATGGCGTGCATCCCAACCCCATCGAGGCCGACGTGGAAGCGGGCGCGGCGTTTTATAACGAGCGCGACTGCGACGGCTTGATCGCGCTCGGCGGAGGCAGCGCGATGGACGTCGCGAAGGTCATCCGGTTTTTCGCCAGCCATCCCGCGCCGCTCGCGCAGTATTCCATTCTCGATAATGGCGCCGCGAAAATCGCTGGGGAGTTGCCGCCGTTTTACGCCGTGCCCACCACCGCCGGAACAGGCAGCGAAGTGGGGCGG
>DQLO01000377.1 GCA_015660155.1 Verrucomicrobiota bacterium | reverse complement strand
GGTTGGAGGGCGAGGCGGAGGGTCATTAGCAGGGGGGTGGCGGGAGGGAAGAGGGAAAGCGCCACGGCGACATTGCCATTTGGGTTTTTGAGAATGATCGGGAAAGCCATCAAAGGCATGATCACCAGCATCATCACGGGCATCATGGCGGCTTGGGCGCTTTTGATATCGCTGCAGGCGGCACCGATGGCGATGAAGAGTGAGCCAAAAAAGAAAATGGCCAGCAGCAGGTAAATGGCGAACCACGCGAGCTGCGCGGGCGGCACGGCGTCGCCATAGCCGTGGTAATGCGCGGCGCCCAGTGCGCTGCCGAGGTAGAGGAGGGCGAGGATGCCGGCGATCCAAAGGCAGCCGATGAGTTTGCCGAGCATGAGTTGCATGGGGGACACGGAGCCGAGCAGGACTTCGCTGATGCGGCTCATTTTTTCCTCCAGCACGGAGTTGAGAATGTTGGGCGTGCTGGTGAGCACGATGATGTACATCAAAATCATCAATGCGATGGGAACGATGAAGGCGCGAACTTTATCGACTTTTTGGGCGGCGGCAATTTTGCCAGATTCGGAATCGCGCTCGACCAATCCCATCGGGGAAATTTTTACCGAGATATCGAGTTGCCGGAACTTGTGGCGCGCGGCGGCGTCAATGTTCGCGGCGGCGAAGCGCAGGTCGCGGACCTCGGCGGAGAGCGTTGCTTCAAGCCAACGCGGCAGGTTGCGATAGGTGGGCTCATCGGAATAGTAGCGCACCGCTTCCGGCGGCGCGTTGGTTTGCAAAATGTTGGCGGGGATTTCGATGAAGGCAAACAAGTCGTCGTCCCGAATGCGTTCGGATAATTTGAGGCGCAGTTCGGGCAGCGAATCGCCCTCGGCAATCTCCGGCGTGAAGGAGCCGCCGAGCGCTTCGCGGTCGGACGTGGCGGCGAATTCGGCATTGCGCGCGCGGGCGGCAGTCTCGAGCGCGGCGGCCAATTGACCGGTGGCATCGATGATGGCGAATTTCCGTTCGGTGGTGTCCACGTGATCTTGTACAACTTTTTGGATGACGACGGAAATGCCCATGATCGCCGGCGCGAACAGCACGCTGATGATGAAGGCTTTGGAGCGGACGAAGGCGGAGAATTCGTTGCCGGCGATGAGGAGGGTTTTATTCATGGAGAGGTCTCCTCTTCATCGGGTTGGGGTCGCGCGATGCGCACGAAGATGTCGTGCAGGGAGGGGCGGGCTTGCTCGAAGTGGTGCACCTCGGTGCGGGCAAGTAAATCGTGCAGCAGTTTTTGGGTGTCGCCGCTAAAGCGTAGCTCCTGCATTTGGCCGTGATCGCGCACTTCTTCCACGCCGGCCAGTCCATCCAGCGCGGCGGTGCCGGCGGTGGTGCGGATGCGAAGGGTGCCTTGCCCGTACTCGGCTTGGATTTCATCCTGCGTGCCGTCGAGCACTTTGCGGCCTTTGTAAATCATAAAGATGCGGTCGCACATTCGCTCGGCCACGGCCATGTCGTGCGTGCTGAAAATGACGGTGGCACCGTTCTTGCGGAGTGTCAGCACCGCTTCGCGCAGCACTTCGAGGTTTACGGGGTCGAGCCCGGAGAAGGGTTCGTCGAGCACAATGATTTCTGGCTCGGCGATGATGGTAGAAAGAAACTGCACTTTTTGGGCCATGCCTTTGGAGAGAGTTTCCACCATTTTATCAGCCCAATCGGTGAGGGCCATGCGGTCGAGCCAGTCATCGATACGTGTGTCCAAACCGGCATCGGCATTTTTGAGTTTGCCGTAGTAGCGCAACAGTTGCCGCACTTTCATTTTTTTGTAGAGGCCGCGTTCCTCGGGGAGATAGCCCACGGAATCCTTGGCCGCGGGCGGATTGCGTTCGCCGAGGATTTCCACCTCGCCGGTGTCCGGCCGGAGGATGCTCATCAACATCCTGAGGGTGGTGGTTTTGCCCGAGCCGTTGGGGCCGATGAAGCCGTAAATGCAGCCGCGTGGCACGGCCAGCGAAAGATCATCGACCGCGCGCAAGGTGCCGAAGGATTTGCTCACCTTACGCAGTTGAATGACGTCCACACCGCAAGGTTATCTCAATGTTGCCTCACCGTAAAGCTTATGATATTTTCCGCGCATGGAAACGGTTGAACTCACTCGCGATTGCGAGGCGGTGCAAATCCCCGGTGGCGACACTATCACACTCGGCAAAGGCACCGGAGTGGACATAACCCAAACCCTCGGTGGCACATACACTGTGCGCGCGGGCATGGGACTCTTTCGGATAGGCGCTCAGGACGCCGACGCTCTTGGGCTCGACGTGGCTACTACTGCGAGCACCGATGGCCCCGTCACGGTCGAGAGTGTGCATGCAATGCTTAAGCAATGTTACGATCCAGAAATCCCTGTGAATATCGTGGACCTCGGCCTCGTGTACGATACGGCTGTGGACGAGGGCGACGAGGGCACGGAAGTGACAGTGAAAATGACTCTCACCGCTCAAGGTTGCGGCATGGGACCCACCATCGCCGCCGATGCACAAAGCAAAATTCTCTCACTTGAAGGCGTTGCTTCCGCCGATGTGGAAATCGTTTGGGATCCACCGTGGAACCAAAGCATGATTAGCGATGAGGGCCGTGAAACGCTAGGGATGTAGGGCTTGACGCCTACCTGAGGCGTCCGCATACTCCGCGCCTTCGTGGGGCCGTAGCTCAGTTGGTAGAGCACCTGCATGGCATGCAGGGGGTCATCAGTTCGATTCTGTTCGGCTCCACCATGAATTTAAACCTCCGTCATTTAGGCGGAGGTTTTTTTGGTTACTGATCAAATGCCGGGGCCAAGTGGCGGTAGCTTTTTAGGGCAGCGGTGATGGGGTTGTAATTCGGTTGTCCCCAGACCTGGCCGCTGACCTCCACGTTGATATCGCCGCGATATCCGGCCTTGTGGGCAAGGCGGAGGAGTTTGCGGTAATCGATTTGGCCGCTTTCGCCGGGGAGCACGAAGCGGGGCTTGCCATCGCGCAGCACGGTGTCTTTCACGTGGATGAAGCGTGTGTGTGGCATCATGAGTTGAATAGTTTTTTCCAGCGATAAATCGCGATGGGCGAAGTGGCTGTAATCGTAGGCCAGCTTAAGTGACGGGCTTTTGATTTGCTCGACGAGCCACACAGCGTGCTCGGGCAAATTGCACGCGCCAAAGCGATGGGGTTTTACGCAAAGCAGTGTCTTGGATTTTTTTGCGATTTCCGCCCAGACGCCGAGGTGATCGCGAAACTGATTTTTCACCGCGTCCCATTTGCCATTGCCCATCACTGTTTCGATTAGCGGCGGCGCATCGGGAGCGAGGTCGTGCGCCAATTGCGCGGCTTGTTTGAGTTTTTCGTGATGCGGTTTTTGGTTGCCCGCGAGGCTGCAGTTCACCATCAACGCCGTGAGCGTCAGCTCAAAATGCCCGAGCAGCGCGCGCAATGCGCGGCGACGCTTCGCGGTCAGCTTATCCGGCGCGGCATCCCAGCCGGGGTTGAGGCAAAACTCCACCGAATCGTATCCAATCGCATTCAACCGCATCAGCGCGTCGCCGGTCTTGAGCGTTTTCATGCCATATAAACTAAACCCCAGCGTCATGCCCTCATCCTTGGCGGGCGGCTTCTTTTCGTCCCCCGCTAACACCGGCAACGCAGCGAGGGCCGGGACGGTTTGTAAAAATGTGCGTCGGGTTTGCATGGTTATTTGCTGATCGAGTAGAGGGTTTGGTAGGTTCGAATATACATCACCCCATTGGCGATGGCGGGTGTGGAGTGGCACTGTTCGCCGAGGTCATTCTCGGCTAGCTTTTCAAACTCGCCGTCCCCACGGAGCACTATAATTTTGCCGCGGGCCTCCGCGCAGTAGATTTTCCCATCGGCAGCTACGGGGCTTCCGAAAAATTTCCCGCTTCGAATGGCGCGCTCGCTCCAGTGAACTTTGCCGGTGGCGGCGTCGGCACAGGTCACAATGCCGAGGTCGTTCCAAAGAAAAATATTTTTACCCAGTAACAGGGGCGTGGGAATGTGCGGCACGCTTTTCTCAATGCGCCACACTTCTTCCATTTTATTTCCCTTGGGGCGCAGGGCGACGATGTGCTTGAGCTTGGTGACAAAACCGCAGGAGCCAATGACGAGATCACCCGCCACGATGGGCGAGCCGATGGCGCGTTCTTTTGAGCCTTGGGGGAAGACTTGGTTTTCCCATAGCACGCGCCCGTTGGCAGGATCGATGCCGGTGATGCCGTGGGTCCAGTTGGTGAAAATAAGTTGGCCGCGATAGAGCACGGGCGTGGAATAGGTAAGGCGTTTGCTTTGGCGAGGTGTGGTCCATTTCACATTGCCGGTGCGGGCATCGAGCGCGATTAGCGAACTCTTGCCGTCCTGATCATTGTTTAAAATGACGAGGCCTTCGTGGACGATGGGCGACGCGCCAAAACCATGCCCGCCTTTCACGGGGCCGAGCTTGGCTTCCCATGCTTTCGCGCCCGCCAATGTGTAGGCGACAATCGTGAGTTGTTCGGTGGTTCCCCAGCTAAAATACACCCGATCACCATCGACAGCCGGTGTGCTGGAAGCAAAGCTGTTTTGTTTGTGGTGTTTGTGTTTGTCGGCCGCGTGCGTGTGCTTCCAAAGGATCGCGCCGTTCTTGGCGTTCACACAGACGACCGTGCGGGCGGCACTCTTTTGATCTGCACACAGCAGGAAAATTTTATCTCCCCAAACCACTGGCGATCCATGCCCCGTGGCGGGCAGGGCGGTTTTCCATTGGAAATTTGAATCTTTCCATTCCACCGGAATGGCGTCCGCAGAAATCCCGCTTCCGTTGGGCCCACGAAAACGGGGCCAGTTTTCAGCCGTTAAACTGTTCGAGACAACCAGGCAACCCAGAAGAATTGCGAATCGGATTTGCATGCCGAAAGTCTAGCGGTTGCTGACATTTCTGCCAAGTGACAATGATTGCGATTACGCCTTGGCGTGGAGGAATGACCGGCGCGACAAGGTTTGCATACGGGGATGAGGCCGATTAGCCGTGCGGGATACCTGGAGAATGCGGACAGCAAACGGTCACCCGCGCGGATGGGACGGTGGAGAAATTGGCGTTTGCGGCACAGGTTGAAATGCATCCCGGCGACCGGCTGGTGATTCAAACCCCGGATGGCTATGGCTTACTTCTCACCCGAAGGCTTCAGCGCAATCCACGAGCGGTTTTGGTAACTGCAGCGGCAGCTGGCGGAGGCATCGGGAACGAGGACGAGGCCGCCGGCGGGAATGGCGTTGATCCAGCAGCCGGGGCGCATGCCGCCGAAGTTGCGGGTCTTGGAATTTTCCGCAAGATCGAAGTAGCCGAGCGTGGCGGAGCGGTAGACGAGCAGGTTGGCCGAGCTGGCAAGCACGCCGCAGCCGTAGGAGCGCTTGAAGTTGAACGCGCGAGGCTTGCCGGTGAGCACGTCCCACGCACCGCCTTGCGCGTAGATCGTCTTGTCGTTAATCATCGGGCGAGAGTTGTAGCCGGCCTTGATGTCCCACAGGCGCTTGCCGTCGCGCAGGCGGAAACCGCTGAGGCGGCCGCCGATTTCACTGGCCAACTTGAAGCGCGTGGGCGAGTAGCCCATCACCACAACTCCGTGCTTGGCGCTGATGGCGTTGACGGTGCCGTAAATGTCTTTGTCTTGTGCCCACATTTTTTCGCCGGTCTTGGCGTAGAACGAAATCAGCCGGCCCGGGCGCTCGCCCTTGGGCTTGCCGTCACGGCGACGGTCGTACAGCGCCACCGGCCGGTCGATGAGCAACACGTTGCCGCCGCCGATGGCGATGGTGTTGTGGCGCAGCGAATCCTTCGCGTCGTAGCGCCAGTCGATTTTTCCGGTGGCAGGATCAATGGCGAAAAATGAAGTGGACTCGGTGAGTTGTTTTTTCATATCGCCGCCGGCCACATAGCGGTAAGTGACGACGTGTTTCGGGTTGGACAGCGAGCCGAAGAGTTGGCCGTCCACAAATGCGATGTATCCCCACGTGCCGGG
>DQLO01000059.1 GCA_015660155.1 Verrucomicrobiota bacterium | reverse complement strand
TGCTCAAGGCGCTGGATGACACCGGCCTTGCTGGCAACACGTTGGTTATGTTCACCAGCGATAATGGTTCGTTTATGCATCGCAAAGACGACGAGCCCGATCACGTCACTGAGCCGAACAAGCAACAATACACTTCCAAACATCACACCGCCAACGGCCCGTGGCGCGGGACGAAGGCGGATGTTTGGGAGGGCGGTCATCACGTGCCGTTCTTTGTGCGTTGGCCGGGTAAGGTAAAAGCCGGGAGCGAGTGCGCGCGTGTCATCACGCACACGGATCTTTTTGCGACGGCGGCGGCTGTCGCTGGCGCGAAGATTCCCAAGGTGGCGGCGGCGGATAGCTTTAGTTTTTTGCCGTTGCTGTTGGGCGATGAGAAAAATTATTCGCGGCCGCCGGTGATTCATCATTCCGCGAGCGGGATGTTCGCCATTCGCGATGGCGATTGGAAGTTGGTGCTCGGCAATGGCTCGGGCGGTCGCCAAGCGCCGAAGGGAAAGCCCTTTGCCAAACCGTACTTTTTGGCGAACATGAAAACGGATTCGGACGAGCAAAAGAATTTTGCGCCCAAGGAAAGCAAAACCGTCGAACGCCTCGAGAACGCCTTTCAGGAAATCCACGAAAACGAGCGACGGTAAATTTGGAGCGCGGTGGCAAGCGCAGCGCGACACCGCTTTGGTATGGCGCATCACGGACAAAAGCGCCGTCGCGCGCTTCGCACTGCCGGCGCACTCCATAATGAGCCGTTGTTTTGAGGCGATTTATGCAAACTCCTCTAAATATCCCACAAAAACCACATTCGACTGAATAACTGCAAATGTGACTCAGTCTCAAATAAGACTTGCCAATTCATTGGTTTTGCCCGATGACTTGGTCGCTTTCACACGATGGCTACGATTTTGGATATGCCCGCGCAGACGCGCACGCAATCGGCGGACACGCTGATTTGTCATTGTCATCAGGTGACGGCGTCGAGCATTCGCGAGGCGATTGACGAGGGCGATGCGGAAACGATCGCAGAGGTCACGCGGCTGACGGCGGCGGGCAGTGGTTGTGGCAGTTGCCAGTGTCGCATTCAACGTTTGCTCGCGGGCTTGCCGGCGGAGTGCGGGCCGTGCGCGTTGTGTCCCGGTTGCGGGGTCATGCAGGTGCTGTGTCATTGCAAGGCAGCGTAGTTCAATTTTTCGTGCTGGGAATGAGTCTCGGTAGCAAACAAATTTATTTTTTCACACGTTCGATTTGTGCTAGGGTGACGGCGTGTGTTCACTTGAAAACAAACTGACTGCGATCAACAGCGGCAACTTTTAATAAAATTATGAAGGGTAACGAACAAGTCATCGAAGCATTGAACGCCGGACTGACCATTGAGTTGACGGCGATCAACCTGTATTTCATCAGCTCCAAAATGTGCCGCGACTGGGGGCTCAACAAGTTGGCGGATCATTTTCACGCGGAGTCGATTGAGGAAATGAAGCACGCGGACGAAGTCATTGACCGCATCCTGTATCTGGACGGCGTGCCAGCGATCTCGCGCTACGATGTCATCAACGTGGGCGACACGCCGCAGGCGCAGATCGAAAACAGTCTCGCGCTGGAGACCAAGGGCGTGGCGACTTACAATGAGGCCATCCAGCTTTGCATCGAGTTGAAGGATGCCGGCAGTCGCGAGTTGATGGATCGAATGGTGGTGGAGTCGGAAGAAAGCGTGGACTGGGCCGAGGCGCAGTTGGACCTCATCAAGATGACCGGCCTCGAAAATTACCTCGCGCAGCAAATGCACAAGGCGGAGGGTTGAGTCCGCAGTTTTTCGGCAGACAGGCGCTGAGGTCATGTTCACCAGCGACACGTCAGCTAAAGACGGTATTGAGGGTGCGACTTGCAGAAGAGAAATTGTCCTGACAATCAACGGCAAATGCCCCATCCTTTGGCCGTGCGTATAAGCATCGCCATAATTTTTTCAGTTGCAGTATTCTCGGCCCAGGCAGTGGATTTCAAGAAAGACATCCAGCCGCTATTAAAAAACAAATGCTCCCGCTGCCATTCCGGTCATGAGGCCAAGGGCGGGTTTTCTATCAACACCCGCACTACTCTGCTCGAGGCCGCCAAGCCAAATGATAGCGCCAAGAGCCTGCTTTATCAGCTCATCACCTCCAAGGATCCCGACGAACGTATGCCCTCCGAGGGTGAGCCACTTTCTCCGGAACAAATTTTATTGATCAAAAAATGGATTGATGAAGGCATCGCCTGGCCCAAAGGCTATAACTTCGCCGAATGGCGCAAGGCTCCACTCGAGCCACGCGCGGTACCGCTCAGCCCGGGCAAGGGCAATCCGATCGACCGTCTGCTCCTTGGTTATTTCAAAGAGAACAAGGTTGAAGCCTCTCAAATAGTCGGTGATCGCGTTTTTGCTCGGCGTGTTTGGCTGGATCTCGTGGGGCTTCTGCCGACGGTAGATGAATTGGAAAAATTTGTGGCCGATAAAGCTCCCGACAAGCGCGCCCGCCTTGTCGACCGGTTGCTCGATGATAACCGTGCTTATGCCGATCATTGGATGACCTTTTGGAATGATCATTTGCGCAATGCCTACTTCGGTCCCGGTTTCATCGATAACGGCCGGTCCCAGATAACCACGTGGCTCTATCGCGCATTGTTTACGAACATGCCTTATGACCAGTTCGTACGCGAACTCGTCAGCGGTTCCAATGGCGCGGGCGGTTTTGTGAAAGGCATCAAGTGGCGCGGTACTGTGAACGCCAGTCAACGCCGCGAAATGCAGGCCGCACAAAATCTTGCGCAAGTATTCATGGGCACCAATCTCAAATGCGCCTCCTGCCACAATAGTTTCGTAAATTACTGGAAGCTTGAGGATGCCTATTCGCTTGCCGCGATCTTTGCCGACAGCGGCCTCGAACTGCACCGATGCGATAAACCGACGGGTAAGCCGGCCAAGATGCGGTTCATTTTTCCTGAACTTGGTAGTATCGATCCCAAAGCCCCCACCAAAACCCGCCTGCAACAACTCTCAAAATTGATGACCGCCGAGAAGAATGGTCGCCTGCGGCGCGTCATCGTCAATCGCCTCTGGGCCAAGCTGCTTGGCCGCGGGCTCATTGAGCCGTTGGATGACATGGATCAGCCCGCATGGTCCGCCGATCTTCTTGACTGGCTCGCCGGCGATCTGGCCTCGCACAACCACGACCTAAAGCACACCTTGCGCCTAATCTGCACCAGCCGCGCCTATCAGTTGCCTGTTGCTGAAGTTCCGGAAAAACGGTTTACCTTTCGTGGCCCTTTACCCAAGCGCATGCACGCAGAGCAATTCGTTGATGCCCTCTCAGCACTCAGTGGCCAATGGCAAAATGGGGGTGCATTCATGCGACAGGACGGCCGGAAACAGGGAGGACAAGTCGGGGCGGTGAGCAAAGTCATCGCCGCCAATCTGCCGCCGGAAAAGCCCGCCGGCAAAATACCCATGCCCGCTTGGATTTGGACTCAGAAGAACGCCGCTGCGAATGCACCGTTGGAAACTATTTACCTGCGCAAAACATTCATGCTGGAATCCAAACCCACCAGTGCGACCGGTATTGCTTCCTGCGACAATGAATTCATTTTGTTTGTGAACGGCAAACGCGTCACCGCCGGCAAAAATTGGAGCGCTCCCACCCGCTTCGACCTTGCGCGCCATCTACATAAGGGTCGCAACACACTCGCGGTTCAGGCCACTAACATCGCTGCCGGTCCGGCCGGCTTCATCCTGCGCGTGCAGCTTGGAGAGACATATCTCACCACCGACAATTCATGGCTGACTTCCAAGCAAAAGCATGCCGGCTGGGAAAAGTCGGCTTTTGAAACCAAAGGCTGGAAACACGCCGCGCAACTAGGTGCCACCGGAATGGGCCCGTGGAACCTGGCCGAAGCATTCGGGAGCGCGCCCGGAGCCGTGAACATCACAGACATCCGCGCCGTACTTTCACGGCTCGACCCACTGCAGCGGGCACTCGGTCGGCCCAACCGCGATCAGGTGGTGACGGCCCGTGATACTTTGCCCACGCTGCTGCAGGCGCTGGAGCTGACCAACGGCACGACTCTTGATAATTATCTCAAAGGTGCCGCCATCCATTGGCAGCAAAAGCAACAAAATCCGGATGTCATGATTTCCAAAATCTACCTCACTGCCCTTGGCCGAGAGCCCAACCGAACCGAACGCACGATCGCCAGTGAAATGCTCGGCGAACATCCCAAGCCCGAAACCATTGCCGATCTCTTGTGGATCATTGTGATGTTGCCTGAATTTCAAATCATCCGCTAAAATAAAAATGAAACTTAACCGCCGCGATTTTCTTAAATGCACCGCCGCCGGTGTTGGTGTCTCAACGCTTCCTGCTTTCGCCAAGCCTGAACGCAAATTAGAGGCGCGCGCGGACACGGTGATTCTCTGCTGGATGGCCGGCGGTATGGCTTCAACCGAGACGTTTGATCCCAAGCGCTACACGCCATTTGAAAAAGGACTAAAATCCGATCAGGTGCTCAGCACGTTTCCCGCAATTGACACGTCAGTCGACCCTATCAAGCTTTGTCAGGGCTTTGAGCACGTAGCAAAAGTGATGGATCGCGGCACGTTGATCCGCACTCAGGTCGGAGCCGATCTCGGTCACATCCTTCATTCGCGGCATCAGTACCACTGGCATACCGGCTATGAACCTCCCTTGACGGTGGCGGCACCTCACCTTGGTGCGTGGATTGCCCACGCGCGTGGTCGCAACAATCCCGCGCTGCCTGCTTTCATTGATATCGGCCAAGCCCCCAATGGAGAGAGTGAAGAGATCAAGGCCTTTCAAACCGGCGGCTGTCTTGGAACCGAATACGGACCTTTCACCATTGATGATCCTGCCAACGCTATCAAGGCCGTGCGACCTCCCGCCGGCATGAGTCCGGTACGATTCAAGGCGCGGTATCAAAACTACCTGCGCATGCTCAAGGCGAGCCCGGATTTTCAAAAGGGCGGTTCCCGTAAACGAGAGGAATTGCTGAAATCGATGGACGAGGCCTTCACACTCTTAAGCAGTCCGGCTTCGAAAGCCTTTGACCTTTCTTTGGAGTCGGAGAAAAGCGCGGCACCGTACGGCAAAGGCAAGTTTGGGCGGGGTTGCTTACTGGCGCGGCGGTTGTGCGAAGTGGGAGCGCGTTTCATCGAGGTCACCAGCGATTATGGCCCCTTTAAACGATGGGACACGCACGAGAACGGCCATACCCGGCTGCGTGAATTAAAGAAACAAATCGACCAGCCACTCGCGCAGCTTGTGCTCGATCTTGAAAAACGCGGCCTACTCAAGCGCACGCTCATCGTGTTGGCTACAGAATTCAGCCGCGATATGTTAGTCGAAGGCAAGCCGGATGCAAAGGTACGCGATCAGGTGAATCAGCCTGATGTCATTAACGATCTGAAATTTTACGGCATGCATCGCCACTTCACCGCGGCAGGCAGCGTCCTGATGTTCGGTGGTGGTGCGAGCCGTGGCTATCTGTTTGGAAAAACAGCGGACGAGCGCCCCTGCAAAACCATCAAGGATCCCGCCAGCATCACCGACATCCACGCCACAATCCTGCAAGCGATGGGCATTCCGGCGACTCACCATGTCATGGTCGAGCAACGGCCCTTCTACGCCACCCAAGATGGCAATGGCAAACCGCTTCGCGGCGTCCTTGGTTAATTGTTTTCACGGCTTCTATGGGGGTCACACAGCCAGAATGCAAACCGGAAGGTCAGCGCTTCCGCACGTGCAAAATTATTGGCTGTGACACGATGCCTTTTTCGAGGGAGGTTTTGAGGTGGAAGCGGCGGGTCATCTCGGGCACCCATTGGTCGGCGGTGATTTGGAATTCGCGCTCGGTTTGGCCTTCGACGATGAGTAATCCGCTGAGGCCGATGTTGTCCACGTAGACGCCGTGCGGCAGGTTGCGGCCGGAGTCGTGGCTGCCGAAACTCACG
>DQLO01000196.1 GCA_015660155.1 Verrucomicrobiota bacterium | reverse complement strand
TAACGAGTTGGATTCTTTCCTGTCCAATCTCTGGCGTAGCCTGAAATTCCCGCCGCAGTGATTCCCGCTGTGGACAAGAATGAACGGCGACTTATCTGTTCTTTTTCCATGTTCAAATTCTTTAGTGTGTTGGAATTCTTTCTTCGGTTGGAAGGTCCTTTTCAACCCCAGCAGGTTGCCCCGTAGAACCGCTAGAAATGCTCTCTGCGGGGCTATCCGCCACGTTGGCCCAATATCATCAGTGCAACCAGCAAAAGCACTGTGGCGACGATTATGAGCTTCTTGGTCGGCATACGGTTGAGTTCTGAACTGCTTACAACGGGGAGAGTAGCCCAAAACGATGGTTTTTTGAATAAGTAATCAGCCCCTTTGGCGGGTAACTGGCGAGGTGTTTAAACCGATCACAAACTCCAATGGTGGAAGGCTGAAGATAGGGTGGGCTGTGATCCCCTTGATTCCGGTGTCCTCCCCATACCTTTTGCAGGTTTTGCCGCCATCGTAGTAGGCTTTGTATTCGGCGGTAATCCTCCCGCAGAGCGCGAACATCAAGTGAAGTCGCTTGGCCGAAAAGCGTCACAGGAAATGCCATACTGGCCCAAAAGAAAAAAAAAGCACACCACAGTACAAACCCCTCATGCAAGTAACCTAAATCCGCTCCCGGTCCGAGACAAGCAGAAGTCGATCAGACTTTTAAGGATATTGAATAGAACCAGCCCTATTGTCAGATTTTGTGGGAGGCCAAATCCATCAACATCCAAAGCCTCCCTTAAATCTTCAGACCCCCGCCCCCTGCTAATGTCATCATGGTGTATTTGAGGGCTACAAAGCCCTAAGCGAGCAGGATACCAACCACGTCAAACTTAAGGACAATACCCTCTACCCTAAGGGGGATTCTTCAAATCCCCCGTGGAGTCTAGAAGACCCACATATAATAGATCAGCAGTATCCCCCTACCCACCCCGGGTACACCCCCCCTACCAAGTGACGTCCAAGTGACACCTTTTCGCGTTAAAGAGCGAAACCTAACGAGACTACACGCGGGACACGCTGTCGCAATAATTTCTGTAAGTCATTGTGAAATAGAATTTTATGAATGATAGCAGGGAAAAATTGAAACCCCCAAATTCAAGGCTTCACATACGCAGCATCCGCTTGAGATCGGCGGCTTGGCTTTCGGGCGAGAGCCATTGGTCGTAGTCGGCGGGATGCACGATCACCGGCATGCGGTCGTGCACGCGCTTGGCCAAGCGATTGGGCGTCGTGGTGATAACAGTGAACGTGTGCAGCGTCTCGGGCTCCGCGTGGCCAAGGCCCGGCAATTCCGGCTCGCTGACCTGCTCCGGTGTCGTCCAAGTCTCCCAAAGTCCGGCGAGGCAAAACAGATCGCCATCGCGCATCGAGTAGTACACCGGCTGCTTGCCGCTTGGCCGCGATTCCCACTCGTAATAGCCGTCCACCGGCAACAAGCAGCGCCGCCGCTGGAACGGCTTCCGGAAACTTGGCTTCTCGTCGATCGTCTCCGCCCGCGCGTTGGCCAGCTTGGCCCCGATCGATTTGTCTTTGGCCCAAGGCGGGATCAGCCCCCACCGCATCGCATCGAGCCGCATGCCGCTTGGCTCGCGAACGGCCACCATCGCGACCTGCGTAGGCGCTAGGTTCAACCGAGGCACGACCGCTGGCGCTTGGCCCTTGGCCTTTACCTTCTTTTTGACCTTGTCCTTTCCGGAACCCTGCGCAACTCGACAACACATGGGAACTACCGTCCGTTCTCAAGAAATCTGTCGATTTTGCCCTTGGTCGCCGCGTCCATTTTTATGATTGGGGGCCATTGGCGGGGGTGGCCTTCGGCGGGGAGTTTTTTTGTGGCGTCGATGCCGAGTTTGGTGCCGACGGCGATCTCGGTGGTGGCGTGGTCGAGGACGTCGGCGGGGCCCTTGGTGAAGATGCTGTCGCGCTGCGGGTCGGTGCAGGCGCAGAGGCGGAAGAGTACTTCGCTGGTGTTGTGCACGTCCACGTCGGCATCGACGATGATGATGTATTTGGTGAACATCATCTGGCCCATGCCCCAGAGGCCGTTCATGATTTTGTAGGCCTGCATCGGGTAGGTTTTTTTGATACTCACGAAAACGAGGTTGTGAAAAACGCCCTCGGCCGGCAGCGCGATATCGACGATCTCCGGGAAGGTCATCCGCAAAATCGGCATGAATAGTTTCACGCTGGCGCTGCCCATGTGGAAATCTTCCATCGGCGGGATGCCGACGATCGTCGCCGGGTAAACGGCATTTTTCCGGTGGGTGATGGCGGTGATGTGAAACACCGGATACGGCTCGGGCAGGGTGTAGTAGCCGGTGTGGTCGCCAAACGGCCCCTCGTCGCGGAGCGGTTCGGTGGGGTCGATGTAGCCCTCGATCACGATGTCGGCGTTGGCCGGGACCTCGAGGTCGTTAGTTTCGCACTTCACCATCTCGACCGACTTGCGGCGGAGGTAGCCGGCGAGCAGGAATTCATCGAGGCCGTCCGGCATCGGCGCGGTGGCGCAAAACGGAAACACCGGGTCGCCGCCGAGGAAGACGGCCACCGGCATGCGCTCGCCGGTTTCGTAGTAGCGACGTCCGTGGCGCGCGGCGACTTTTTGCAGTTGCCAATGCATGCCAGCGGACGAGTCGTCGTAAACCTGCATGCGATACATGCCGAGATTGCGGTCGCCGGTGTCGGGGTCGCGCGTGACGACGCACGGCAGCGTTATGAAGCGTCCGCCGTCGAGCGGCCAACACTTGAGGATCGGCAGGTCGAGCAACGTCGGGGGGCTTGCGTTCAGGGTTGAGGGGTCTTTCCAGTCCGGCGCGCTTGGCCACGGCTCGGTTCGCGGGGCCGGGGCGTCGAGGCGGTGGATGACTTCCTTGCACGGGCCGGTCTTGACGCGCTTGGGCTTGGCGTGGCGCAGAGTCAGCGCTTGGCCAAGCAGCGCGACGGTTTCGCGGATGCCGGTGGGCGGCTTGGCTTGGATGAGTGAACCCAGCTCGGCGGCGGCGGCATCGACGCTCTCGGCGCCGAGGGCCATGGCCATGCGCTTGGCCGAGCCCATCGTGTTAATGGCGAGCGGGTGCGGGGAGACTTGCCCGTTGATGGTCGGTTGCTCGATGAGCAGCGCCTTGCCGCCGCCCGGCTTTTTCATCTCGCGATCGGCCAGCTCGGTGATCTCCAGCTCGGTGGCCAGCGGCTGGCTGATGCGGGTCAACTCGCCCGCCTGCTCGAGGGCTTCCAAAAATTGCGTGTATGATTCGTAGGCCATAATGGGTGCTTGCCTCGGCTCCACGGCGTGGGAGGCGAAGTCGGGCCGCAGTTTATTGGCTGGACTCCGCTTGGCCAAGCCTTACGATGCGCCATTGAAGAATGGGGGTAGGCGCAAAGCATCGTATCGAAGTATATGAAGGGCCTTTTGAATTTGGAGAAGAAGGTGATGGCGGACCTATTGACAACGTGGATACTCTAAGGCAGAACCATTCTTTAGGAGGTTCTTCTATAAAAAGAATAGACAGGGACAGGGTGATGTTTCCCTGTTGGCCTAACGTTGACAATTAT
>DQLO01000215.1 GCA_015660155.1 Verrucomicrobiota bacterium | reverse complement strand
CCTTCCATTCCTCCTTCTTCAAATCCCTCCATTCCTTCACCGAAGCCTTCCATTCCTCCTTCTTCAAATCCTTCCATTCCTCCTTCTTCAAATCCCTCCATTCCTTCACCGAAGCCTTCCATTCCTCCTTCTTCAAATCCTTCCATTCCTTCTTCGCCGCCGCCCATGCCCTCACCAAAGCCTTCCATGCCTTCACCTTCGCCGCCAAAGCCTTCCATGCCTCCGCCCTCGCCCATGCCTTCGCCAAATCCTTCCATTCCGCCTTCACCGTAACCGCTCATGCCGCCTTCGTTAGAGCCGCCTTCACCAAAACCTCCTGTGCCCTCTTCGATGGAGGTTTGAAATTCACCATAGACTTCCCCGGTGAGAGTGTTTAGCCGACGATAGCCGGGAATAAATTCTGGGACTAAACCCGTCGTGACGCCGACAGAAGCAAGTTCGGTACCTTCGTGGCCGTTGCTGGCTATGCCCGGCAATGGGGGTGGTATTTCCTGCATCCAAGGCGGGAGAATTACGCCGCCGCCATAAGGCTGGCGCAGGGTTGCGCGCACACCGGTTCCGCTTACTTCGTTCACGCCGGGATCGGTGCCTTCGCCGCCGCCTTCGAGGCCGGGGATGGTTACGGGGCCTTCCTGGGCGTGCAGGAAATTGACTGTGATGGTGAAGGTCGCGAGAGTTGCGAGAAGTGTGCGGGCTGTGTTTTTCATAACCGTTTTTAGATTAAGCGGGCAGGGCCATCCTGTCCACACAAAATCGGACGTTTGAGGGGGTGTTGGCGGTTACATCTGATTGTTTTTTTTTGCGATTTGACTCTGGGGCAGCGGGGCGGCGCGCTAATGAGAAATCGGATTGAGTCGGCCACTCGCCTCGCCTACACTGTGCGCCGTGCGGAAGGGTGGCTGAGTCCGGTCGAAGGCGCTCGATTCGAAATCGAGTGAACGGGGAACCGTTCCGTGGGTTCGAATCCCACCCCTTCCGCCATTTGCCCTGTTTTCCTATGAGAATCGTCGATATGCACGTCCATATGGTGGGCAATGAGGCCAGCGGAAATGGCTGCTGGATTCGTGTGACTCCGGCCAAGTATCCGCTCTACGCTCTGATGCTTCGCAAATTGGGCCTCCCCGCCAAGGCACTGCGGGCGGCGGATTTTGATGATCTGTACCGCGACCGGCTGCTGCACTATATAAGGGAGTCTGCGGTGGACGCCGTTTGCCTTTTGGCGCAGGAGGCGGTTTATGACACACAAGGGCATTTGCTGGAAAACCGTGGAAGTGCGTTTGTGCCCAATGACCTTGTTTTGCGGCTGGCGAACGAGCATCCAGAATTCCTTCCCGCCGTGTCCATCCACCCCGCCCGGCCCGATGCAATGGATGAACTCGACCGCTGCATCGAAGGCGGCGCGGTGATGATGAAGTGCCTCCCGAATTGCCAGAACATCGATTGCAACAATCCAAAGTTCAAACCGTTTTGGAATCGTATGGCCGAGGCCGGCTTGCCTTTCTTGGCGCACACCGGCGGCGAGCACACCCTCGAAGTTGTTAACGCCGATTACGCCGATCCCGAAACTTTGCGGCTGCCGCTTGAATGTGGCGTGAACGTCATCGCCGCTCACGCTGCCACCGGCAGCGGGCCGTTTGATCCCGACTACCTCCCCTCCCTCGTGGCGATGATGCGCGACCACAAAAATCTTTACGCAGACTCCAGCGCGCTCAATGTCCCCACGCGCAGTCACGGCTTGCGGCCTTGTTTGGAAAACGAACTCCTCGCCTCACACGCCGTCCACGGCAGCGATTACCCCGTGCCCACTTCCCCCTTCTGGGCGTGGCTACGCGGCCTCATCGACAGCGATCAACTTTCCGACCTCCGCAAAATAAAAAACCCAATAGAGCAAGATTACCAAACCAAAGTCGCCATCGGTTTTTCGCCCGAACATTTCACGCGCGTTAACGGGTTGTTACGAACGACCGGTTAAAGCAACTCCTTCAACGCCGTCAACACACGGTTGACATTTTCTTCGCTGGAGGAATGACCCATTAGGCCGATGCGCCAGACTTTGCCGGCGAGCGGGCCGAGGCCCGGGCCGATTTCGATGCCGTGGTTGCTGAGCAATGCGGCGCGCACGGCGGCTTCGTCCACGCCTTCGGGGATGGTCACGGCGTTGAGTTGCCAAAGTTGATGGCCTTCCTGCGAGGCGATGCCAAGGCCCAGCTCGGCAAGGCCGGTTCGCAGCAAATTGTGGTTGGCTTCGTGGCGGGCCCAGCGATTTTCAAGACCTTCTTCCAGCACCAACCGCAAGGCCTCGTGCAGCGCGTAGTTCATCGAAATGGGCGCGGTATGGTGATACGCGCGCGCGCCCTCGCCCCAATAGTTGGCCAGCAGATTGACGTCGAAATACCAGCTTTGCACACCGCGCGCGCGGGCCCGGACAGCGTCCATCGCGCGGTCACTCAGCGAAACAGGCGCAAGTCCGGGCGGGCAACTGAGGCATTTTTGTGTGCCGCTATAAATGGCGTCCACTTGCCAGTCGTCCACGCGCACAGGGCAACCGCCGCGGGAAGTGACGGCATCGAGCAACAACAGCGCGCCGGCGTCGTGCACGATTTTTGAAATTTCTTCAATAGGCGTCAGCGCGCCAGTCGAAGTCTCGGCGTGCACGATGGCGACGAGCTTGGGATTTTTATCTTCCAACGCAGCGGCGATTTGTGCGGGTTCGATGATGCGGCCCCATTCGGCTTCCACTCGGGTGACCTTCGCACCGCAGCGTTCGGCCACGTCCGCCATTCGCGTGCCAAACACGCCGTTCACGCCGACCAACACCTCGTCGCCCGGCTCAATCAAATTCACAAAACAAAACTCCATCCCCGCGCTACCTGTGCCGCTCACGGGAAAGGTCATTTCGTTTTCCGTGAGCATCACCGCGCGAAGCATCGTTTTAATTTCATCCATCAGCGAAATAAACGAAGGATCGAGATGCCCCACCAACGGCTGGCTCATCGCCTCTAAAACGGACGGTGCCACATCACTCGGGCCGGGGCCGAGGAGTGTGCGGTCGGGTGGAAGAAATTTTTCTATTTTCATGCGCGCGCACCGTAGCCGCCCGCCTCGACACAGGTAAAGGATTTTGGCACGGTGCGT